>NZ_BAOX01000049.1:0-23762 GCF_000813105.1 Rhodococcus sp. BS-15
GGGGCCGGGGGGGTGGGCAAGGGGTGAGCCAGCGACCCGACGCCCCGAAGACCTAGACCGGGCTCAATTGCAGGCACGCATCCGCCGCGAGCCAGAACAATTGCTCGCGCACCGTCGTTGCCTTGGTCCAGCCGCGGTGATCCCAGTCTGCGGCGAGGGAATCACCCGCGTACAGCAGTTGGGCGAATCGCACTCCGCGGAATCGGGCAACCGCGCAGAAGGCCGAGGCCTCCATGTCGACCGTTCGGCAGCCCTCCTCGACGCGGCGCGACACGCGGGCACGGGTCTCGCGGTAGAGCGCATCGGTGGTCCAGGATCGGCCGGTGACGAAGTCGACTCCGGCGTCGGTGAGCACGGATTGCAGCACGGCGACGCCTTCGGGATCGGCGTCGACCACACGGCCCGGTGGCAGGTAGTGGAACGAGGTGCCCTCGTCGCGGACGGCACTGTCGACCACCATCACGTGTCCCATGCCCAGGTCGTCGGACAATGCTCCCGCGCCGCCGACGGCCACGAACTGGGTGCACCCCATCGCGATGGCTTCTTCGAGGAACAGCGCGGCCAACGGAGCGCCGACGCCGGGGTGGAAGACGGCAAGTTTCTCCCCGTTCCGTTCGATCTCGTAGACGGGGTGTTCGCCGTGCTCGGAGCGCATGATCGAGACGACTCGGGCGTCGCCTTTCGCGCAGATGCTCTCGATCACCTCGGAGAAGAAACAGACGACGGCTTTCGGCGGGACGTCGACTCCCTTGGCCACCATCGACGGGTCGATGACGCCCGTTTCGTCCAGATCGTCCTCGGTCAGTGCGATGTCCATCCGGTGATGTTCGCACGACGGCCAACACTCGATGAGAACCCCGGCCCCTGCGCCCGATAGACTCTCCCTGGCATTTCGCTCCATCGAAGGGACCTATTCCTCGTGTCCGCTAGCTCTGTACCCACAGACACCGTCTCCAACGCCGTCGCCACCCCCGACGTTGCGCAGCCGTACAAAGAACTCGGACTCAAGGACGACGAATACGTCCGCATCAAGGAAATCCTCGGCCGTCGGCCCACCGACGCCGAATTGGCGATGTATTCCGTCATGTGGAGCGAGCACTGCTCGTACAAGTCCTCGAAGGTGCACCTGAAGTACTTCGGCGAGACCACCACCGACGAGATGCGTAAGCCCATGCTCGCCGGTATCGGTGAGAACGCGGGCGTCGTCGACGTCGGCGACGGCTGGGCCGTCACGTTCAAGGTCGAGAGCCATAACCACCCGTCGTACGTCGAGCCCTACCAGGGTGCGGCGACGGGCGTCGGTGGCATCGTCCGCGACATCATGGCCATGGGCGCTCGCCCGATCGCCGTCATGGACCAGCTGCGATTCGGTGCTGCCGATGCACCCGATACGCGCCGCGTCCTGAGCGGAATCGTCGCAGGCGTCGGCGGTTACGGTAACTCCCTCGGCCTGCCGAACATCGGCGGCGAGACGGTGTTCGACGCCTCCTACGCCGGTAACCCCCTGCTCAACGCTCTGTGTGCCGGCGTCATGCGCGTCGAGGACATGCATCTTGCGTTCGCGTCGGGCCTGGGCAACAAGATCATTCTGTTCGGCGCACGAACCGGTCTCGACGGCATCGGCGGCGTGTCCGTGCTGGCCTCGGAGACTTTCGATGGCGATGAGACCGGTGGGGGCCGCAAGAAGCTCCCCGCGGTCCAGGTCGGCGATCCGTTCACCGAGAAGGTGCTCATCGAAGCCTGCCTCGAGCTGTACTCGAACAAGCTGGTCGTCGGCATCCAGGATCTCGGCGGTGCCGGGTTGTCCTGCGCCACTTCGGAACTGGCATCCGCGGGCAGCGGTGGCATGCACATCGAGCTCGACAAGGTGCCGATGCGCGCCACCGGTATGACCCCGGCCGAGGTGCTCTCGAGCGAATCACAGGAGCGCATGTGCGCGGTGGTCACGCCCGACAATGTCGACGCGTTCATGGCCGTCTGCCGCAAGTGGGACGTACTCGCCACCGTCATCGGTGAAGTGACCGACGGTGACAACCTGCAGATCACCTGGCACGGAGATACCGTTGTCGACGTTCCGCCGAAGACCGTCGCGCACGAGGGCCCGGTGTACAACCGTCCCGTGCAGCGGCCGGCAGGCCAGGACGATCTGGTCGCGAACACAACGGCGTCGCTGCAGCGTCCGGAAACCGGTGACGAGCTGAAGGCGACGTTGCTGAAGATGATCGGCTCGCCGCAGCTGTGCAGCCGTCGTTTCATCACCGAGCAGTACGACCGCTACGTGCGCGGCAACACCGTCCTCGCCGAGAACGCCGACGCCGGCGTCATCCGCATCGACGAGAAGACCGGCCGCGGAATCGCTTTGGCCACCGACGCGTCGGGCCGCTACACAGCACTGGACCCGTATCAGGGTGCGCAGCTCGCGTTGGCCGAGGCGTTCCGCAACGTCGCCGTCACCGGCTCGACTCCCATGGCCGTCACCAACTGCCTGAACTTCGGCTCGCCCGAGGACCCCGGCGTCATGTGGCAGTTCCAGCAGGCCGTACGCGGACTGGCGGACGGCTGCGTCACCCTCGGCATTCCCGTGACCGGCGGCAACGTCAGCTTCTACAACCAGACCGGTGCCGAGCCGATCCTGCCGACGCCCGTCGTCGGTGTTCTCGGCGTCATCGACGACGTGCATCGCCGCATCCCCACCGGCCTCGGCCTCGAGCCCGGTGAGACGCTGATCCTGCTCGGTGATACCTACGACGAGTTCGACGGGTCCATCTGGGCTCAGGTCGAGCACGATCACCTCGGTGGCGTACCACCCAAGGTCGATCTCGCCCGCGAGCAGCTGCTCGCAGACATCCTGCTCTCGTCCTCGCGTGACGGACTGGTTTCGGCGGCACACGATCTGTCCGAGGGTGGCCTCGCGCAGGCCGTCGTCGAAGCCGCACTGGCCGGTGAAACCGGTTGCCGCATCATCCTTCCCGAGGGTGCCGATCCGTTCGTGACGCTGTTCTCCGAGTCCTCGGGCCGCGTACTGGTCGCTGTACCGCGCACGGAAGAAACTCGCTTCACCGGCATGTGCACCGCCCGTGGTCTGCCGTGGGCGCGCATCGGCGTCGTCGACGAAGGCTCGGATTCGATCGAGGTGCAAGGGCAGTTCTCCGTCCCGATGACGGAGCTGCGCGAGACGTTCGAGAGCACTCTTCCCAGACTCTTCGGCTGACCGAGGTGGGGGGACGCACATCGGTCGGGGACAACACATCGGAGCAGGGCCTGACCGAGCCCGACGCGGCACTCGAGCAGGACCAGCATCACCGTTACCACCTGCCCTCGGTCGAGTTCTCCGTCCCCTCACCCGCCGAGCACCCGTTCGTCATGTGGGCCTGGGGCCTGCTGCGCCTGGACTTCACCGGAATTGCGTTCAGCGCGTTGTTCTTCTGCTGGTCGTTGACTCCGTCTCTGCTCCCGCGTGGATGGTTGTTCCAGGGCATCATCGGCGGTATCAATGCGGCCATCGGCTACGCGTTCGGCGTGGCGGTGGGATGGGCCGTGACCCGTTGGTGGCTCTCGTCCCGATCGTGGTGGCCGCTGCCGCGCAAGGTCGAGCTGGCCGTCAAGGTCGCCGTCCCCGTCGTGGCGATCGCGGCATCGATGATCATGCTGGCGATCTCGGCGGAATGGCAGCGTGAACTGGCCGCACTGATGAACGCGGAGGGAACCACCACAACGGGGTACCTCCGCACCGGGGCTCTCAGTATCGCCATTGCAGCGGCGTTGATTTCGTTGTGGCGGGTGCTGCGTGACCTCGTTCGACTGCTCGCTCGTCAGATCAATCGCATCGTGAAGATGCCACGCGAAGTGGCCAATGCGCTCGGGGTCGTCGTCCTCGTCGTGCTGTCCGTCGCACTGGTTCAGGGTGTTCTGCTGCGCGCGGTCTCCGAGGTCACCAACTCCGCGTTCAGTCTGCAGAACGACGAAACCCGTGACGGCGCAGAACAACCCGTGGCCGACGAACGCTCCGGCAGCCCGAATTCGTTGGCGCCGTGGGACACCCTCGGATTCGAGGGTCGCAACTTCGTCTCCAGCGGGCTGCGCGCCGACGAGATGGAGCGGGCCACGGGCCGTCCCAGCCTCGAGCCGATCAGGGCATACGCAGGCCTGGAAACCGCAGAGACCCAGGACGAGCGACTGAACATCGTGGTCGCCGAACTCGAACGCACCGGGGCATTCCAGCGCGCGGCTCTCGTCGTCGTTCCGACCACCGGAACCGGATGGGTCAATCCCACCGCCATCGAAGCCGAAGAGCTCATGTTCGACGGCGATGTCGCCACCGTCGCATCCCAGTACTCGTACCTGCCGAGTTGGATCTCGTTCATCGCCGAGGGAGACAAGGCCGCGCAGGCGGGCAAAGCTCTGATCGACAAGGTGCACGACCGCTGGCTGCAGGAACCGGAGGCCACGCGCCCCAAGTTCTACGTCTACGGCGAGAGCCTCGGTACCCAGGCGGGGGAGGGCGCGTTCGACGGTCTGGCCGACATCCGGGCCACCACCGACGGCGTCCTGTGGGTTGGACCGCCGAACAACAACCGCATCTGGAGTCAGTTCGTCAGCCGACGCGACCCGGGAAGCCCGGAGGTCCGGCCGGTCTACTCCGAGGGACTGACGGTCCGATTCGCCGACAACTCGTCGGGCATCCCGCCGGAGGATCAGCCATGGTTCGAGCCACGGATCCTCTACGTCCAGCACGCGTCGGATCCGGTGGTCTGGTGGTCGCCTGACCTGCTGTTCGAGCGTCCCGACTGGCTGTCCGAGCCACCCGGGCCGGACCGCTTGCCGAGCATGCGGTGGTTCCCGGTCGTCACCTTCTGGCAGGTGGCCGCCGACCTGACCAATGCCGCAGGCGTTCCCGACGGTCACGGCCACAACTACGGAACCCTCGTGCTCGACGGCTGGGTGGCCGTCGCCGCGCCCGAGGGCTGGACCGACCGTGACACCGAGCGAGTTCGCGGTGTCATGGAGCAATTCGCCGGCCGAGACGGTCCCGAGAAGTGAGCACCGAGGCGTTGGCGATCGGCTCCGCCACGACGGCATGGAGTACCTACCTCCTTCCCGCGCTCGGTCTCGATGCCCGTGCGAGGGCGGTGGCCAATGCCTCGTTCGCAGTGGCCGTTTCGGCGGTCTCGGGCCGTAGCGCCGCGCAACTGGGTGTGCGCAATACTGCTGCCGGACTGAAGTGGGGCGCTGCGGCGTCGGCGATTCCGGTTCTCGGATCTGCCGTCGTCGCTGCGATTCCGGCGTTGCGACGCCGCGTCCGACCGTCGCAGGACGAGCTTGCCGAGTGGGTCCTGTTCAGGATTCCGGTGGGGACGGTCCTCACCGAGGAGTTGCTCTTTCGCGGAGTGCTCGACGCCGCGTCGCCTGCCCTGTCGCCGATCTTCTTCGGGCTCTGGCATATTCACCCCGCTCGTGCGGCAGGTGACACCGTGGTGGGGACGGTCGTCGCGACGGCCGCGGCCGGGGTGGTGTTCTCGTGGCTGCGAGCCCGCAGCGGCAGCGTCCTCGCGCCGGCCTTGCTGCACTATTTCCTCAACGCCAGCGGCGCCGTTCTGGCGCATCTCGCTGCGAACGACAGGAGTCGGTAGCAGTGCCACCACACAAGGAAGTCGGCCCAGCGAGGTGCGCGACGCCGTTCTGGCCGTCGAGGACTGGATCAAGGGCGAGGCGGACAAGCCTGCGCGGGCGCAGATCGCCGCCGCGGTGCGCACCACTGCCAGAACTCTGGGCCAGAATGCGCCGGGGTCCTCGGTGGAGGTGCGGGTGCCGCCGTTCGTCGCGGTGCAGTGCATCGTGGGGCCGCGACACACACGGGGAACTCCGCCGAACGTGGTCGAAACCGACGCGCTGACGTGGCTGCAGGTGGTCACCGGGGTCCGGGATTTCGCCGACGCTCTCGCCGACGGTTCGATCGATGCGTCGGGCAGTAGAGCGGCCGAAGTGGGTCGCTGGCTGCCACTGTTGTCCATCAGGTGATTCGCTCTAATCGGACACGCGTTCACCTGCTGGGAATCTCCCGTACACACGATGCGTTGACTGAGGGCGTGTGCCCGTAGACTCGGGTACGGCCCCCCGCCCCGTACCCCCAAGGGAGCAATGCCCGTGACCAACGCCGATTTGTCGGTCGACAGTCCGAATCTTCTGGTAGGACCGAGTTCTCCAGCAGTAGCGCCCATCGACGAACCGGAGAACGAGCCGCGCGAGGAGTGCGGAGTGTTCGGAGTGTGGGCACCGGGCGAGGATGTGGCCAAGCTCTCGTATTACGGCCTCTATGCGCTGCAGCACCGTGGCCAGGAAGCTGCCGGAATCGCCGTATCCGACGGCTCCCAGGTGTTGGTGTTCAAGGATCTCGGTCTGGTCAGCCAGGTGTTCGACGAGCAGACGCTCGGGGCCATGCCCGGGCACGTCGCCATCGGACACTGCCGTTACTCCACCAGTGGCTCGGTGACGTGGGAGAACGCGCAGCCGATCTTCCGCACCACCACTGCGGGGACCGGGATCGCGCTCGGTCACAACGGAAATCTGGTGAACTTCGCCGAGCTCGCCACCAAGCGCGCGACGCCGGGCTGATCAGTGATCGGCTGCAGGGCAACGGCACCTCGGATTCCGACGTGGTGACCGCGCTGCTGGCGCACAAGGCCGCCGACTGCACCATCGAGCAGGCGGCGATGGTACTGCTGCCCTTGCTCAAGGGTGCCTTCTGTCTGACGTTCATGGACGAGCACACTCTCTACGCTGCGCGCGACCCGCACGGCGTGCGCCCGTTGTGCCTCGGCCGTCTCGATCGTGGCTGGGTAGTGGCCAGTGAGACCGCAGCACTCGACATCGTCGGTGCTGCGTTCGTCCGCGACATCGAGCCCGGTGAACTGCTCGCGATCGATGCCGACGGTGTTCGGTCCTCGCGATTCGCGGCACCCGAGCCCAAGGGTTGCGTGTTCGAGTACGTGTACCTCGCTCGACCCGACAGCGTCATCGGCGGTCGTTCGGTGCACTCGACGCGAGTCGAGATCGGACGGCGCCTCGCGAAGGAGCATCCGGCCGAGGGCGACCTGGTGATTCCCGTGCCGGAGAGCGGAACTCCCGCTGCGGTCGGTTTTGCGCAGGGCTCCGGTATTCCCTACGGCCAGGGCTTGATGAAGAACGCCTAT
This sequence comes from Rhodococcus sp. BS-15, assembly GCF_000813105.1. NCBI lineage: Bacteria > Bacillati > Actinomycetota > Actinomycetes > Mycobacteriales > Nocardiaceae > Rhodococcus > Rhodococcus sp. BS-15. The sequence continues at coordinate 7,191 of NZ_BAOX01000049.1, forward strand.
GTGGGCCGCACGTTCATTCAGCCGTCGCAGACCATTCGCCAGCTCGGCATCCGGCTCAAACTGAATCCTCTCAAAGAGGTCATACGGGGCAAAAGGCTGGTGGTGGTGGACGATTCGATCGTTCGCGGCAATACTCAGCGCGCCCTGATCAGGATGCTGCGCGAGGCCGGTGCGCTGGAGATTCACGTGCGTATCGCGTCGCCGCCGGTGCGCTGGCCCTGTTTCTACGGCATCGACTTCGCTTCTCCCGCAGAGCTGATCGCCAACGGTGTCGACTCCGAGGACGGGATTCTCGAGGGCGTTCGGCAGGCGATCGGTGCCGATTCGCTGGGGTACATCTCCATCGACGGCATGATCGCTGCCTCCGAGCAGCCTGAATCTCGCTTGTGTGCAGCATGTTTCACCGGCAAGTACCCGATCGATCTGCCCGCCGACAATTCGCTCGGCAAGCACGTTCTCGAGGGTCTGCTGGCCTCGGCCGCCGGGCAGCCGGTGGACAACGACGCGAATGTGAGTGCTCTGAGTCGTCCGTGAGCTGGGCGTTCCTGCAAGGGAACAGCAGGGTTTTCTCAATGCCACATATTGGAAACAGTCCATCGGTACTGTCCCGAGTTACATAGGACACACCGAATTGGATAGAGGCATCAGATGACCCTGTCGCCCGACGACGGACGCATGCAGCGCTACAGCGCCGCATCCAGAACAGCAGTACGCAAGCACGGCAAGAAGACCGCAGCAGTAGCAGCACTGTCGGTACTCGCATTGACGGCCGCAGCTTGTGGCTCGGGCCGCACCGACGAAGCCGGTGGATCCGGCGACGGCGGCGGCGAGACGATCACGGTCGGCACCACCGACCAGGTGACGTCGCTCGACCCGGCCGGCTCGTACGACAACGGCTCGTTCATGGTGATGAACCAGACGTATCCCTTCCTGATGAACTTCGCGCCCGGTAGCTCCGAGCTCGAGCCCGACGCGGCCGAGAGCTGCGACTTCGCCGAGCCGACCGTCTACACCTGCACGCTGAAGGACGACCTGACGTTCGCGAACGGCAACCCGCTGACGAGCGAGAGCGTCAAGTACTCCTTCGATCGAATCGTCGCGATCAACGATCCCAACGGGCCCGCGTCGTTGCTGACCAACCTCGACAGCATCGCCACGCCGGACGAGAAGACCGTCGAGTTCACCCTGAAGGCCGCGAACGACCAGACCTTCCCGCAGATTCTGGCGACCCCGGCAGGCCCGATCGTCGATCAGACCGTCTTCCCTGCCGATTCGATTCTCGACGACGACGCCATCGTGGCGGGTACGCCGTTCGCCGGACCGTACTCGATCGCGAGCTACGCCAAGAACTCCCTCGTCAGCTTCACCGCGAACGGTGGCTACAACGGCATTCTCGGAACACCGAAGACGTCGTCGGTCAACGTCAAGTACTACACCAGCTCCGACAACCTCAAGCTCGACGTGCAGAACAAGGCCATCGACGTCGCGTGGCGTTCGCTGACGCCGACGGACGTCGAATCGCTCGGCAGCGTCGACGGTCTGACGGTGCACGAGGGACCCGGCGGTGAATCGCGGTACCTGGTGTTCAACATGAACACGATGCCCGGTGACACCCCGGAGCAGAAGTTGGCCGTGCGCAAGGCAATTGCGTCCTCGGTCGATCGTCAGGCGTTGTCCGACGGCGTCTACAAGGGCACCTACACCCCGCTGTACTCCGTGGTCCCCACCGGCCTGGCCGGCGCGAACACCGCCTTCGGCGACGTCTACGGCACCACGCCCAATCGTGACGAGGCAGCCGGATTCCTCTCTGCCGCAGGCATTGCCACTCCCGTTCAGCTCAACCTGCAGTACAACCCGGACCACTACGGTTCGAGCTCGAGCGAGGAATACGCCGCGATCAAGAGCCAGCTCGACGCGACGGGCCTGTTCGAGGTGAACCTGCAGTCCACCGAGTGGAGCACGTACACCAAGGAACGCGTCGCCGACGCGTACCCGGTGTACCAGCTGGGCTGGTTCCCGGATTACCCGGATGCAGACAACTACCTGACGCCGTTCTTCGCACCGGACAACTTCCTGCAGTCGCACTTCGAGAGCCCGGAGATCACCTCGCTGCTCGATCTCGAACGCACGACCGCCGACGAGAATGCGCGGATGCAGATCATCGGTCAGATTCAGACCGAGCTCGCGACGAACTACCTGCCGACGCTTCCGCTGTTGGAGGGCAAGCAGATCGCCGTCGCCACCGACGAGATCAGCGGTGTGGACGAGACTCTCGACGCCTCGTTCAAGTTCCGTTTCGTCACTCTCGCCAAGAGCTGACCGGTGCCCACTACCGCGGACACGCCGGTAGGGGAGAAGCAAGCGAAGCAGGCGAGCGCGCCGTCACGATACGGCGCGCTCGCCCGCTATCTCGGGATCAGATTTCTGCTGATCATTCCGACTGCCTGGATTCTCGTCACCGTCGTCTTCTTTCTCATGCGGGTGATCGGTGATCCGATCACCGCCGCCCTCGGCGGCCGCCTACCCGCCGAACAGATCGCCCAGCGCAAGGCCGAAGCCGGATACGACCGGCCGATCCTGACGCAGTACTGGGAGTACCTGACCGGATTGCTGCGCGGCGACTTCGGTCGCTCGGCCACCGACAATCGCGCGATCAGCGACGTTCTTCTCGTCAACGGTGCTGCCACACTGGAATTGGCGTTCTGGGCACTGCTGGTCGCGTTTGCGGTAGGCATCCCGCTCGGCTTCTTCGCCGCCACCCATCGGGACAGATTCGGCGACGCCTCGCTGCGGATCTTCGCGATCCTGGCGTACGCGGCTCCGGTGTTCTTCGTCGGCATGCTGCTCAAGCTGCTGTTCGCAGTCAAGCTCGGCTGGCTGCCGGTGGCCGGACGAGCCAGCACCAATGTGGAACTGGCACTGCAGAACGTCTCGCCCAAGACCAACATTCTGATCGTCGATTCGTTCCTCTACGGCGACTCGGGCTACACCATCGACGTGCTCGAGCATGCCGTACTTCCCGCTCTCGCCCTCGGTCTGTTGACGGCCGGAGTGTTCCTGAGACTGGTGCGCGTCAACCTGATTCAGACCCTGCAGGCACCCTTCGTCGACGCCGCGCGCGCTCGCGGATTGAGCGAGGGCACGGTGACGCGGCGGCATGCGTTCCGCAACGCCATGATTCCCATCGTGACCGTCATCGGCCTGCAGATCGCCGTACTGCTCGGCGGAGCGGTGTTGACCGAGACGACCTTCGAGTGGCAGGGCCTGGGCTACGAACTCGCCCGGTACCTGCAGGCCCGCGATTTCGTTGCGGTGCAGGGCATCGTGACGTTCCTGGCCGTAGTGGTCGCCGTCGTCAGCTTCGTCACCGACGCGATCGTCGCACTCATCGACCCGAGAGTGAGGTTCTGATGAGCACCGAAGTCGTGCTGTCCGACGTCCCTCCCACCCGTCAACACCGTCGAGGATTCCCCGGCGTCGCGTTCGTCAGGTCCACGTCGGGGTTGCAACGCGTCACCCTGATCGTCGGGTTGGTCCTGATGGTGGGCTTCGTGTTCGCCGCAGTGTTCGCTCCGCTTCTCGCGCCGTACGGGTTCTCGCAGACCAGCGACGCCGGGCAGGATTTCACCCGCCAGGCAGCCCCGTCCGCGCAGCATTGGTTCGGTACGTCGGTCCGCGGTGAGGACGTGTTCTCCCGCGTGATCTACGGTGCGAGAACAGCATTGATGGTGATCGCATCGTCGTTGGTGCTCTCGCTGATCATCGGTGTTCCGCTCGGCCTGGCCTCGGGCTACATCGGCCGTTGGTTCGACCGTGTGCTCGTGTTGTTCATGGACGCGATGTACGCGTTTCCATCGCTGCTCCTCGCGGTCGTCATCTCGATCGTCGTCGCAGGCGGACAGTCGTCCAGTTTCGGCGGTATCGCGTCCGCAGCAATCGCCATCACGGCGATCTTCGTGCCGCAGTACTTCCGCGTGGTACGCAACGCCACGGTGGCGGTCAAGACCGAACCTTACGTCGACGCCGCTCGGGTCACCGGGGCCGGCACTCCGCGAATCCTGTTCCGCCATATCCTCGCCAACGTGGTGCAGACGCTGCCGGTCATCATCACCCTCAACGGTGCCGAGGCCATCCTGACCCTCGCCGGACTCGGCTTTCTCGGATTCGGCATCGAGCCCACCTCCGCCTCGGAGTGGGGCTACGACATCAACAAGGCGCTGCCCGACATCTCCAACGGCATCTGGTGGACGTCGGTGTTCCCGGGCCTCGGCATCGTGCTGGTGGTGCTCGGTCTGACCATGGTGGGCGAAAGCGCAAGCGAGACACTCAATCCGCTGCTTCGTACCCGCAAGAAGTTCAAGAAGGCGGTGAAGGTATGACCTCGAGTGGCCCAACCCCACAGGAGTCCGCGCTGTCGGTGCAGTCGTTGTCCGTGACGTTCCTCACCGATGCCGGTGAGGTCGATGCCGTCACCGAGGTCTCGTTCGAGGTGTTCCCCGGTGAAGTCCTGGCCGTGGTGGGCGAGTCCGGATCGGGTAAATCCGTCAGCGTCAGATCCGCCATCGGACTGCTGCCCGACACCGCACGCGTGGAGGGCCACGTGGTGCTCGGTGGCCAGGACGTGACGACGCTGAGCAACAAGGCATGGGCGCAGTTGCGCGGCAACAAGATTTCGATGGTGTTCCAGGAACCGGGCAGCGCCCTCGATCCGCTGTTCACCATCGGATATCAGATCGTCGAAGCGCTGCGAGCGCATCCCAGGAGTGGAGCCGGCGGAGCGACCAGTGGTGGTAGCGACGGTAAACGGATGTCGGCCAAAGACGCCAAGCGCGAGCCATCGAACTGTTGACGATGGTGGGTCTGCCCAGCCCCGAGCAGCGGTTCTCGTACTACCCACACGAGCTCTCGGGTGGCCAGAAGCAACGTGTCATGATCGCGATCGCCATCTCGTGCGAGGCGAAGGTCATCATCGCCGACGAGCCGACCACTGCCCTCGACGTCACGGTGCAGGCCGAAATCCTGGAGTTGCTACGCGATCTCAAGGACCGACTCGGCTGTGCCGTCGTGCTCATCACCCACAGCATGGGCGTGGTCTCGGATCTGGCGGACCGCGTCGTCGTCATGCAGAACGGTCGCGTCGTCGAGGAAGCTCCGGTGGCGCAGCTCTTCGACGCACCCGCAGACGACTACACCAAGAAGCTGTTGGCCGCGGTGCCCACACTCGCCGCGGTGGAGTCCGACAAGACGGTCGACACCTCGGGTGAACCGGTACTCGACGTCTCGCGTCTGGTGGTGCAGTTCTCCGGTGGTGTCGGCTCACCTGCGTTCCGGGCGGTCGACGACGTCTCGCTCACCATCCATCGCGGCGAAACCCTTGGCCTGGTGGGCGAATCGGGCTCGGGAAAGTCCACGATCGGTAGATGTGTTGCAGCACTGCAGAAGCCGACGAGTGGCAGCGTGACGGTGATGGGGCAGAACATCGCAGGCGTGAGCGAACGCAAGCTCAAGCCGCTGCGCAAGCGATTCGGGTTCGTCTTCCAGGACCCGTCGGCATCACTGAACCCCCGGCTGACCGTCGGGCAGTGCATTGCCGAGCCGATGATCGTGCACAAGTACGGCTCCAAGGACGCGATCGCCGCGAGGACCACCGAACTGCTCGACGCCGTGCAACTGCCGTCGGGCACCGACAAGCGCTACCCACACGAGCTCTCCGGTGGGCAGCGGCAACGCGTCAGCCTGGCGCGGGCACTGGTGCTGGGACCGGATCTGGTGGTCGCGGACGAACCGACCAGCGCTCTGGACGTTTCGGTGCAGGCAGCCGTGCTTGACCTGTTCGAGGCACTGCAGCAGGAATTCGGCTTCGCGTGTCTGTTCATCAGTCACGACCTCGCGGTGGTCGACCGCGTCGCGCATCGCGTGGTGGTGCTGCGCAACGGGGCGATCGTGGAAGAGGGAACACCGTGGAAGATCCTGCGATCGCCGGAGGCGGACTACACCAAGAAGCTGTTGGCAGCGATCCCGGGCAAGCGCCTGCACACGTGAATTCTTCTCACCACCGGGCACTCCGGTACCGTTAGGGCGCTATCTGTGCCGGTATGGGCGCTGACATGATCGAGTACACAGGCTGGAGCCGAATGACCGAGGAATCCCAACCCACGAGCGCAACTCACTCGGGCGGTGCCTCCTACGCGGCGGCCGGGGTCGACATCGCCGCAGGAGATCGAGCAGTGCAACTGTTCGCGCCGCTCGCCAAGAAGGCCAGCAGGCCCGAGGTCATGGGCGGTCTCGGTGGTTTCGCCGGTCTCTTCGCGCTCAAGGGCGACTACCGCGAGCCCGTCCTGGCAGCCTCGACCGACGGCGTCGGCACCAAGGTGGCCGTGGCGCAGGCCCTCGGCAAGCACGACACCCTCGGCCTCGACCTGGTCGCAATGGTCGTCGACGATCTCGTCGTCTGTGGTGCCGAGCCGCTGTTCCTGCAGGACTACATCGCCGTAGGCGCGTGGTTCCCGAGCAGGTCGCCGAACTGGTCAAGGGCATCGCAGAAGGCTGCATCATCGCCGGCTGCGCATTGCTCGGCGGCGAGACGGCCGAGCACCCGGGACTGATGGCCGACGGCGATTACGACCTCTCGGCCACCGGTATCGGCGTCGTCGAGGCGGATTCGATCCTCGGACCCGAGCGGGTGCGTCCCGGTGACGTCGTCATCGGCATGGGATCGTCGGGTCTGCACTCCAACGGCTACTCCCTCGCTCGCAAGGTGCTTCTGGAGATCAACCACATGGATCTCGGCGGACACGTCGAGGAGTTCGGTCGCACCCTCGGTGAGGAACTGCTCGAACCCACCAAGATCTACGCCAAGGACTGCCTCGCGCTCGCTGCGGAAACCGACGTCCGCACGTTCTGCCACGTGACCGGCGGCGGATTGGCGAACAACCTCTCCCGGGTCATGCCCGAGGGTCTGGTCGCCGAACTCGACCGCACCACGTGGAGCCCGGCTCCGATCTTCTCGCTGATCGCTCAGCGCGGCCGCGTCGAGCGGGCCGAGATGGAGCAGACGTTCAACATGGGTGTCGGCATGGTGGCCATCGTGGCACCTGAGGACGTCGACCGAGCACTCGCAGTGCTGACCGCACGCCACATCGACTGCTGGACGCTGGGCACGGTGAAGAAGGCGACCGGTAAGGACGTCGCCGACGAGCGTGCGCTACTGCTGGGTAACCACCCGCGGTTCTGAACGGCAAGGTTCTGATCGCCCGATCACCGGGCAAACAAGTGAGGGGGAGCCGCACCGCGGCTCCCCCCTCAGTCGTTCAGTGCACAAAACTAGCGTCGCCAGTCCTCGTACTCGTCTTCCTCGACTCGGGAATGCACATCCGAGTCAGAGTGGATGCCACGATGGGAGTTGGACGAACCACCGGAGAGTTCTTTCTGCAGACTCTCCAAGTCCGTTGTCGGCGAGCTGTACTTGAGCTCACGAGCGACCTTTGTCTGCTTTGCCTTAGCCCTGCCTCGGCCCATGGCGGTGCCCCCTCGCGGACTTGCGGGGCGGCCTGGGGAAATTTGGCGGCCCCGTTAGAGTTGGTATTTCTTCCTGGCACACACTCTAGCGCGCGAATCGCCGCGATGCGTAGACGGCGCCACGTGTCGGTGGCAGGCGAACGGGCGCGACACGCCCGGGGCAGGGGTCGGCGCTGCCTGTACCTGCACATATCCGTGCACAGGCAAACTATCTTTGTTCTGCGACACGAGAACTACGTGCTGCGCGTCATGGCCTCCGTAGCGATTTCAGTGCCGCGGCAGCGTCGCGGTGCACCTTCGGTGCCACATCGGGCTCGTCGAGCAGAGTGGCCATCGCGGTCGCGTCGGTACCTCGGAACAAGTCGCGAACCGTCACCCCGTGCGGCGGCACCGACTCGACGGCCACCGCGTCGCCGCTGCGAAACACGCCGGGCTCGACGACCCGGAAGTACGCACCCACATCACCTCGATCGGTGAAGCGACGGATCCACCGAGCTCGTCCATCCACCTCGCAAAGGTCGCACAGGGCTTGCGGGCGATCGTCACCTCCAGGGTCACCGTTCCGACGCGCCACCTGGATCCGATCACCGCATCGGTCACCGGAACACCGGTGGTCCGCAGGTTCTCGCCGAATCGACCCGGCGGAACCGGCACCCCGAGCTCGCCGGCCCAGTACTGGCTTCCGCCTCGTCGTAGGCGTAGACGGCCTGATCGAGCCCGCCGTGGAACTTCGTGTCCCGGCAGTGATCGCCGCCGATACCGAGCTCGTGGACGTCCACCCGTGTCGAGGTCGTTCCGCAGGCTCCACTCCCGGCCGGCCCATCGACGGGCCGTTTGTCGATGCCGCTGTGGACCACCGCGCGGCGTCCGAACGGAACATCGGCGTGCACGACGCAGACTGCCAGAACGGTTCCGGTCACCGGCCGCGCAGGCGGTCCACCGCAGCGCGACCGGCCTGGACGTCGTCGTAGGACGGGATGGAATCAGGATCGATGGATGCCGCGCACGGACCCGCCTCCAGCGCGGTGTCGACCGGAATCGTCCGCTTGAGCAGAGCCAACGCGATCGGGCCGAGCTCGAAGTGGTCGATGACGGTACCAGACGCCCCACCGTGCGGCCGCCTGCGGTGACCGCATCGCCGGTGCTGGGCCTGCCGTCCGCCGAACCGTCGAGATGAAGCAACACCAGGTGCCGCGGCGGACGACCGAGATTGTGAACGCGCGAGACCGTCTCCTGGCCGCGATAGCAGCCCTTCTCCAGATGCACCGCGCCGAACTCGGCGGCGCTACCGATCCACCGAACCTCGTGCGGGATGGTCTTCTCGTCGGTGTCCACGCCCACGCGCGGACGCAACGATTCCACTCGCAAGGCGTCGAACGCCCAGGTTCCGGCCGGGGCGGCCCCGGCGTCGCGCAGTCGGAGGAACCAGTCGCTCGCGTTCGCGCGGGGAATCACCACGTCGTACGAATTCTTGCCCGGCCAGGGCATCCGTCGAACGAAACCGCCGCCGTCGATCGGCGAGGCACCGTAGATCTCGCCCGGAGCCGGCAGGCCGGCCTTCTCGAGCACCGACACCGCGTCGGATCCGAGGACGGTGAGAACTGCGAGTTCGTCGGCCTGACGGGGTTCGGCCTTGGCCCAGAACACCATCTTCTTCAGGAACGAGAGCAGATTCGGGCCGGCAGTGCGCTCGGTGTCGATGTAGGTGACGCCGGCCAGGTCGGTCTGCACGAAGTGATGCTCGATGCGGCCGTTGACATCCAGGCTCAGGTTCTCGGCGGAGCTGCCGTCGGTCAGGTTCGAGACGAGTTGGCTCGAGATCGTGTTCAACCAACTCAGGCGTTCGTCTCCGCTGATGGCGAGCACGAAACGGTGGGACCTATCGATGACGGCAGCGCCGCTGACCGCGTCTCGTTGTTCACCGAACGGATTGCCGTAGTGCCAGGCCACCCCGGCATCGACGCTGTCGTCGGGGGAGGGCACTGCGCCGGGAAGTGTCAGAAGTGGGCTCGGGCTGATCGTGACTGTGTCGGACACATCGTCCATAGTAGGAGCCCATCGGCGCAGCAACTCGGTGACCGGTCCCTTTACACCCTCGAAACGGCGACGACACGGCACCGCGACGACGCGGACCTAGCGTTTCGATCCATGAAGAAACTGGCGCATCCGGCCGCGCAGATCGGCCTCGCCGCGATCGGCGGCATCGTGTTCGGGTTGGTGGTCGGTGAGTGGGCCGCGAACCTGAAGTTCATCGGCGATCTGTTCATCCGACTGATCCAGATGTCGATCGTCCCGCTGGTGATGGCCTCGGTCATCGTCGCCACCGGATCGATGGCCGGGGCGGGAACCGGCAAGATCGCCTTCCGCACCTTCAAGTGGATGATCGGTTTCTCGGTCGTCGCTGCCGTGCTGGCCTGGGTGCTGAGCAGCGTCATTCGCCCGGGCGCGGGCATGGTGTTCACCCAGCAGCTCGATCCGTCGCTCGAGGAATCGGCGAGCGAGGCGCTCGGCTGGCAGGACACGCTGCTCAACTTCGTCAGCACCAACGTGTTCGACGCCATGTCGACCGCGACGATGGTGCCGATCATAATCTTCTCGCTGCTCTTCGGTATCGCGCTGCGCAGTCACATCACCAAGACCGGGAACACCCAGGTGCTCTCGTTCATGGACCAGATTCAGCAGATCGTCCTGACGATGATCCGGCTGGTCATGGTCATCGCCCCGGTCGGTGTGTTCTGCCTGCTCGCCGCGCTCGCCGGGGACGTCGGCTTCTCCGTGGTGTCCACCGCGCTGAGCTACCTCGGTACGACACTGCTCGGAGTGTTGATCCTGTTCGCACTCTTCGTCGTGGTCGTGACGATGCGGACCCGATTGAACCCGTGGAAGCTGCCCAGCAAGCTCACCGAACAGACCGCCGTCGCGGTGACGACCACGAGCTCGGCCGTCACGTTCCCCACGGTGCTGCGCAACACGGTCGAGAAGGTCGGCGTCAGTCAGAAAGTCGCCAACTTCACGCTGTCGATCGGGTTGACGATGGGCTCCTACGGTGCCGTTCTCAACTACATGATCGTGGTGATGTTCCTCGCGCAGGCAGGCAACATCGATCTGAGTCTCGGGCAGATCGTGCTGGGCATGGGCCTGGCGGTTCTGCTCAACATGGGCACCATCACCGTGCCCGGCGGATTCCCCGTCGTCGCGATGTTCCTCGCGACCTCGCTCGACCTCCCCTTCGAGGCCGTCGGCCTGCTGATCGCCGTGGACTGGTTCGCCGGGATCTTCCGCACTTTCCTCAACGTGAACGGAGACACGTTCGTCGCGATGCTCGTCGCCAACGCCGACGACGAGATCGACCGCGAGGTCTACAACGGCACCAAGGTCGTCGTCGCCGAGGATCTCGACCTCGACGAGTACGCCGACGCGATGGCGACGGCCGACCGAGCGGATTGATCGACCGCGTCCGCGCCCCTCTAGGGTGACGGGCATGTCGGAGTCGGTAGTGGTGATGTTGGACGGCCGAGTGCACGACGCGAATCGGCCGTTGCTGTTCGCCGACGATCTGGCCGTGGTGCGCGGCGACGGGGTCTTCGAGACGCTGCTCGTGCGCGGCGGCGCGGCCTGTGCGGTCGAGTTGCATCTGGCCCGGCTGGTGGCGTCGGCGAAGGCACTGAACCTGCCCGCTCCCGATCTCGAACAGTGGCGCACCGTCGTCGAACAGTCCGTCGGTCTATGGGCGCGTGAGTCTCAGGACGAGGCGGTTCTCCGGCTGGTCCTCAGCCGCGGACGCGAGAGCGGTGGTGACCCCACCGGGTACGTCACGGTCGGGCCGCTGCCCGAGCGAGTGCGAGCAGCGCGCACCGACGGGGTATCGGTGATCACCCTCGATCGCGGCTACTCGGTGGATTTCTCGTCGGGAGCGCCGTGGCAGCTCGCGGGGGCCAAGACGTTGTCGTATGCGACCAACATGGCCGCGCTGCGGCACGCCGCCGCTCAGGGTGCCGACGATGTGATCTATCTCAGCAGTGAGGGGCGGGTGCTCGAAGGTCCTCGCTCGACGGTGGTGCTCGCGCGCGGTAAGACTCTCGTCACACCGTCGGTCGAACAGGGCATCCTGGCCGGCACCACGGTCGCCGGACTGTTCTCCGTGGCAGAGTCTGCCGGTTGGACATGTGAACACGGGCACCTGTATCCGGCGGATCTCATTGCAGCAGATGGTGTTTGGCTGGTCTCGAGTGTCACTCTCGCTGCGCGGGTCACGGCGATGAACGGCGTTCCTCTTGGCACGCAGATGCTCGCCGACGATGTCCGATCGATGGTCGATGCCGCCGTGGAGACGGTCGAAACTCGGTAGGGGTCCAACGACCCTGCCGAAAGACTCTTCCCTACTACTACCCGTAGTAGTACTGTCGAATTCGTCGCGGGCCAACGCCCTGACCTGCGGTGTTGCCCGTCACAGCACGGGTGGAAGAGTTCGGAGCTTTGATGGACGCCTTGGATGTCTCACGATGGCAGTTCGGTATCACCACCGTCTACCACTTCATACTCGTTCCCCTCACCATCGGTCTCGCTCCGATGGTGGCTGCCATGCAGACGATGTGGGTGATCACCGGCAAGGACTCCTGGTACCGACTGACCAAGTTCTTCGGCAAGCTGTTCCTCATCAACTTCGCCCTCGGCGTCGCCACCGGAATCGTCCAGGAGTTCCAGTTCGGCATGAACTGGAGCGAATACTCCCGCTTCGTCGGTGACGTGTTCGGCGCTCCTCTCGCACTCGAAGGCCTCGTCGCCTTCTTCCTCGAGTCCACATTCCTCGGGCTGTGGATATTCGGCTGGAGCAGACTCCCCAAACTCGTTCACCTGGCCACGATCTGGCTCGTCGCCATCGGAGTCAACGCCTCGGCGTACTTCATCATCGCGGCCAATTCCTGGATGCAGCATCCCGTCGGCGCGATCTACAACGAAGAGACCGGCCGCGCCGAACTGACCGACATCTGGGCACTGCTCACCAACAACACTGCGCTGGCGGCATTTCCACACGCCGTGGCCGGAGCGTTCCTCACTGCCGCCACCTTCGTCGCAGGCATCTCCGGTTGGTGGATGGTGCGCGAGGCTCGCAAGAACAAGGCTGCGCAGGCTACGCTGTCCGAGAACGGGGTCGCTACGCAGGCTACGCTCCCGGCCACCGACTCGCGTCCGATGTTCAGGTCGGCAGCACGCATGTCCTTCGTCATCATGATCGTCGCCGGTGGTGCGCTGGCCATCACCGGAGATATCCAGGGCAAGCTCATGTTCGAGCAGCAGCCGATGAAGATGGCATCCGCAGAATCGTTGTGCGACACAGAGACCGGAGCCAGCTTCTCGCTCCTGACCGTGGGTACCCACAACAACTGCGAATCCGTGGTGCACCTCATCTCGATACCCGGCCTCACCTCGTTCCTGGCGGAGAACGATTTCGGTGCCACCGTGCAGGGCGTCAACCAACTGCAGGAGCAGTACGAGCAGCAGTTCGGCCCGGGTAACTACAAGCCGAACCTGTTCGTCACCTACTGGGCATTCCGGATGATGATCGGACTGGCCGCAGGCTCGGCACTGCTCGCGATCGCGGGTCTGTGGGTCACTCGGGGTGGCCGGATTCCCGACCAGAAGTGGTTCTCGTGGTTGTCGCTGTTGGCGATCCCGACACCGTTCCTGGCCAACAGCGCCGGTTGGATCTTCACCGAAATGGGCCGTCAGCCATGGGTTGTGGCACCGAACCTCTCGGGTGTCGATCAGATCCGGCTCACCGTCGATCAGGGAGTTTCCGACCATCCCGTCGGCCTCGTCGTCGCCTCACTGGTGACGTTCACACTGCTCTACGCCGCTCTCGGTGGTGTGTGGTTCTACCTGCTTCGGCGCTACGTCGTCGAAGGGCCTCTCGACCACGACGCGCATCCGCACGTCGACCCACCGGAATCGGAAGACGAAGAGCCCAAACAGCTCTCGTTCGCCTACTAGGGGATAGCAATGTCACTGCCCGAATTCTGGTTCTTCATCATCGCCTTCTTCTTCGTCGGCTACTTCGTGCTCGAAGGGTTCGACTTCGGCGTCGGAATGCTCATGCCCATCCTGGGCAGGCACCCCGACGCTGCGACGGGGGAGAAGCGCAGGCGGGCCGTCCTCAATACGATCGGCCCGGTCTGGGACGGCAACGAAGTCTGGCTCATCACCGCAGGCGGTGCCCTGTTCGCAGCGTTCCCCGAGTGGTACGCAACACTTTTCTCGGGCTTCTACCTGCCGCTGCTGCTCATTCTGGTGGCTCTGATCCTGCGCATCTGCGCTATCGAATGGCGCGGCAAGATCGACGACCCGGTGTGGCGCAAACGCTGCGACATCGGCATCGGCATCGGCTCGTGGGTTCCGGCGGTGCTGTGGGGCGTCGCCTTCGCCAACATCGTGCGCGGCGTCGCCATCGACGAGAACAAGAAGGTCACAGCCGGCTTCTTCGATCTGCTCAACCCGTATGCATTGCTCGGCGGAGCCACGATGGCGCTGGTGTTCGCGTTGCACGGCGCGGTGTTCATCGCACTCAAAACCTCCGGCGACGTGCACGAGGACTCGGTGAAAATCGCAGCGCGACTCGCGATTCCGGCAGTTCTCGTCGGCGGAACATTCGCTCTGTGGACCCAACTCGCCCACGGCAAGACGTGGACCTGGGTACTGGTCGGCGTGGCCGCGGTCGCCCTGCTGCTCGTCGTCGCGCTGACAGCGAGAGTGCGTGAAGGCTGGGCCTTCGTGTTCACCAGCATCGCCATCGTTGCGGTTGTGGTGCTGCTGTTCGCCTCCCTGTTCCCCAATGTCATGCCGTCCAGTACGGATGCCGCGTTCGATCTCACCATCGCGAACGCGTCGTCCAGCCCGTACACGCTGAAGGTGATGACCTGGGCTGCAGCCTTCGCCGCCCCTGTTGTCCTCGGATATCAGGCCTGGACGTACTGGGTGTTCCGCCAGCGCATTTCGAGTGCCCAGATCCCGGACTCGATCGGACTGACGGTGAAATCGTGACCGCGCCCGCTCGCTCGCGGGGACCGGTCGATCCCCGCCTGTGGAAATACTCTCGATCTGCGCGGGGCTACCTGATCGTCACTGTCGCTCTGTCGACCGTGGTCACGCTCTGCATCATCGTGGGCGCGTTGACGATAGGACGGGTGCTGGCAGGGGTCATCACCGATCCGACCGCCAGGTCGCTGTCCGCTTGGACGACGGAACTGGCCGTGCTGGCGGGCGCAGTGGCCGTCCGAGTGCTCGCCACCGGAGCTCAGTCTCGGTACGCGCACCGGTCGGCGTCACGTGTGGTGGCCGAGCTCGAAGTCGAGGTGCTCACGGCAGCAACCCGATTCGACCCCCGCGAGCTCGACCGCGAACGGGAAGAACTGGCCGTCGTCGTGACCCGAGCCATCGGGGGTCTGCGCGCGTACCTGACCGGTTACCTGCCGGCGCTGGTGTCCGCGGTCATCGTCACTCCGCTCGTTCTGGTCGTCATCGTCACTCAGGACATGACTTCGGCCGTGGTCATCGCGGTGACTTTGCCGCTCATCCCGATCTTCATGATTCTGATCGGGTTGCTGACCAAGGGTCGAGCCGCAGCGACGCTCACCACGATGACCAGGTTGTCTGCGCAGTTGCTCGATCTACTGGCCGGTCTGCCGACCTTGCGCGCGCTTCGCCGCGAACACGGACCGGCCGCTCGCATCCGCGCACTGGGCGACGCCCATCGACGAACCACCATGCGCGCGTTGAAGGTTGCCTTCCTCTCCTCGATGGTGCTCGAGTTGCTCGCGACCCTGTGTGTCGCGCTGGTGGCCGTCGGCATCGGATTGCGCTTGGTCTTCGGGGAGATGACGCTCGAAGCAGGCATCATCGCGTTGATCCTCGCCCCCGAGGTGTACTTCCCGCTGCGCGCGGTGGGCACCCAGTTCCACGCGGCAGAGGACGGCGTCGAGGCCGCGGACCGGGCATTCCGAGTCCTGGATCGGCGTACGACACAGCCGATCGGCGGCCGGACCGTCGACGCCGCGACCGCGGACATCGAACTCGTCGGACTCACCGTCGGCAGCCGGGACGGCGACGCTCCGGCAGCACTGAGTGCGCTATGCCGAACGGGCACCATCACGGTACTCACCGGCCCCAACGGCTCGGGTAAATCTACTGCGCTGCAAGCGGTTCTGGGACTCACGACGCCGACGAGCGGTGCGGTTCTCGTCGGCGGCGTGCCCGTGGTCGATCTCGATCTCGACCGGTGGTGGGCTCAGGTCGCCTGGCTCCCGCAGCGGCCGGTGCTGCTTCCCGGCACGCTCTACGAGAACGTCACCCTCCACGGCGTGCCCGACGCCGCTGCCCTGGACGCAGCCTGCCGCGCTGCGGGATTCGATGCCGTGCTGCGAGACCATCCGAACGGCTGGACCACCCGCGTCGGGCAGGGCGGAGTGGGTCTGTCCCTCGGCGAACTGCAACGCCTGGCCCTGACCCGAACATTCGTCTCCGACGCTCCGGTGATGGTGCTGGACGAGCCGACGGCGCACCTGGATGCGGCGAGCGAAAAGACTGTCCTGCAGGCCATTCGAGATGCGGCTGACCGAGGCGTCACCGTGGTGATGGTCGGTCATCGACGCGCGGTGCTGCACGCCGCAGATCGCGTCGTCGAGGTGCGAAGCAGCTCGACGGTGGCACGGGAGTTCGATCATGTCTGACCTACGACGCACACTGGCCCTGTTCGAGCTCTCCCCGCGGCGGGTGGCACTGGCGGTGGCGGCCGGCGTGGCAACCCTCGGCAGCGCACTGGCTCTCGCCGCACTGTCGGCATGGTTGATAACCCGAGCCTGGCAGATGCCTCCGGTGATGGACCTGACCGTCGCAGTGGTAGCCGTTCGGGCGCTGGGCATTTCCCGCGGCGTGTTTCGCTACCTCGAACGATTGACCACGCACGACGCGGCCCTGCGCGGTACGACGGCAGCGCGCACGAGGATCTACGAGCAGCTGGCGAACGGCGACGGCGCGCTCGCTCTGCGGCGCGGTGACGTC
>NZ_BAOX01000048.1:0-23902 GCF_000813105.1 Rhodococcus sp. BS-15
CGCGCACCAGTGCCCAGCCACCTGCGATGGCTTCGAGGCAGCCGCTGTCGCCGCATCGGCAGGCGACCCCTGCGGCGGCTGCGGTCTTTGTGTGGCCGAATTCTCCTGCGGCTCCGAGTGATCCACGTTGCAGCGCACCGCCTGCCACGATCCCGGCACCGAGACCCGTCGAGGCCTTGACCAACAGGGCGTTCTGGAAGCGATCTCTGTTGTCCCGACGTTCGGCGAGGACCATCGCGTTGGCGTCGTTGTCGAGAAACACCGGAGCCGACGTGGTGTCTGCGAAGAACGGTGCCAGCGGCACCCCGTCCCAGCCGTGCATGATCGGCGAGTCGAGGCTGCACCCTCGGTCGGTGTCGGCGGTGCCGGGGATGGACAGCCCGACCCCGAGGATGCGGTGTCCGGTTCGGTGCGACTCGTCGAGAAGTGCCTGCAGTCGTTTGGTGATCTGCGGCATCAGCTCGTCCGGGCCGACGCCGATCTCCTGGTCGACGGTGTCACTCGCGAGCAATTCGCCGCCGAGGGTGAAGACACCCAGTTGGGACCGGCTACGTCCGATCGCGGCGGCGAGCACGACTCCGGCGTCGATGTCGAAGGACAGTCTCGCCGGGGGCCTGCCGCCGGTCGAGTGCGTGTCCTCGGTTTCGATGACCAAGCCGAGGCCGGTGAGTGCGGCGACGCGGGAGGCGACGGCCGACCGCGACAGTCCGGTGATCCGGCCCAACTCGGCACGGGTGTCTGCTTCTCCGTCGCGAACCAGAGCGAAAACCTCACCTGCCGTCGCAGGTGGAGCGCTCAGGCGCGGCATCGACATAGACGCCATTCAACCAACTGGCAACTTTTACGGCAACAGCCTAAGAAGTCCCACTTATGACTTCGAAAAACATAAGTTGGGTTGTCGATCGACCAAAGCGGCCTTAAGGTGAGTGATGAGAGACCGAACATCGGAGATACTCATGGACACACTTCACCCGGTCCTGCGGCAGGTCACCGACCGCATCGCAGACCGTAGCCAGTCCGCTCGCGCCGCCTACCTCGCTCGAATCGCCGCCGCAGGGGATCGAGGCCCGGCCCGCGGTCGCCTCGCCTGCGCCAACATCGCCCACGGCTTCGCTGCCTCCGGCAAGGCCGACAAGCAAGCGCTCCGCGGCATGGTCAAGCCCAACATCGCCATCGTCTCGGCGTACAACGACATGCTCTCGGCGCACAAGCCGTTCGAGAACTACCCCGCCGTGCTGAAGAAGTCCGTCATCGATGCCGGTGGCATCGCGCAGTTCGCCGGGGGAGTCCCCGCCATGTGCGACGGCATCACCCAGGGCCGCGACGGCATGCAGCTCTCGCTCTTCAGTCGGGACATCATCGCGATGTCGACCGCAATTGCCCTGTCCCACGACATGTTCGACGCGACCCTGATGCTCGGGGTGTGCGACAAGATCGTTCCCGGAATGCTCATCGGAGCACTGAGTTTCGGCCACCTGCCTGCGGTGTTCGTGCCCGCGGGGCCGATGACGTCCGGACTTCCCAACGGAGAGAAGGCAAAAGCGCGCCAGCTCTACGCCGAGGGCAAGGTGGGCCGCGAGGCTCTGCTCGACGCCGAGGCCGCGTCGTATCACGGCAGTGGTACCTGCACGTTCTTCGGAACGGCCAATTCCAATCAGCTGCTGATGGAGGTCATGGGTCTGCACCTGCCGGGGTCGTCGTTCGTCAACCCTGGAACCGCGATGCGCGACGCGTTGACGCGCGAGGCCGCCCACGTCGTCACCGGTCTGACGTCGCTCGGTGACAATTACACGCCGGTGGGGGAGGTCGTGGACGTCAAGTCCATCGTCAACGGCTGCGTCGCACTGCTGGCCACCGGCGGCTCGACCAACCACACGATGCACCTCGTCGCCATCGCGAAGGCCGCCGGAATCACGTTGACCTGGCAGGACCTGTCCGATCTGTCGGCCGTCGTGCCGCTGATGGCCCGGATCTACCCGAACGGCAAGGCCGACGTGAATCATTTCCACGCGGCCGGTGGACTCGGGTTCGTCATCGGATCACTGCTCGACGCCGGGTTGATGCACGAGGATGTGAAAACCGTTGCCGGGCAGGGGCTGCGGAGGTATACGCAGGAGCCGAAGCTCGACGGCGACGGGGTGATGTGGCAGGACGGTACTCGGATGAGCCACGACGACACCGTGTTACGTGGCGCGAACGAGCCGTTCAGCGCCGACGGCGGACTGAAGATGCTGACCGGTCCGATCGGAAAATGCGTCATCAAGACTTCTGCATTGGCACCCGAACACCGTGTGGTCACCGGACCGGCGCGAGTCTTCGACGACCAAGCCGACTTCCTCGAGGCATTCGACGCAGGGCTTCTCGACGGCGACTTCGTTGCCGTGCTGCGCTATCAGGGCCCGAAGGCCAACGGTATGCCCGAGTTACACAAGCTGACCCCGGCTCTCGGAATTCTGCAGGACAAGGGGCGGTCCGTCGCACTGATCACCGACGGCCGGATGTCCGGTGCCTCCGGCAAAGTTGCTGCGGCAATTCACCTCACGCCCGAGGCCGCGAGCGGGGGTCCGATTGCGAAAATTCTCGACGGTGACATGATCACCCTCGATTCCCTCGATGGCACATTGTCGATCGACGTACCGCTCGACGAGTTCGAGGCTCGACCGGTCACCGGCCGAGTCCTGGACAAGGACGAGTGGTCCAGCACCGGTCGAGACCTGTTCTCGGGGATGCGTGCGCTCGTCGGCCCTGCCGACGAGGGCGCGATGTTCGTGATGCGTTGACCCGAGAACCCGATTCGACAGAAAGTAGGACCGTGACTGCATCCCTGCTCGACCGCGTGCCCGTCATCCCCGTCGTCGTCATCGAGAACATCGATCATGCTGTTCCGATCGCTCGTGCTCTGGTGCAGGGCGGAGTGCCCGTCATCGAGCTGACCCTGCGCACTCCGGTGGCACTCGACGCCATCGAGCGCATCGCAGGGGAAGTCCCCGAAATCCTCGTCGGCGCAGGCACGATCATCACTCCCGGCCAGGCCAAGCAGGCCGCCGACGCGGGTGCTCAGTTCCTGGTCTCGCCCGGTTGCACACCGTCCCTGACGAAGGCCATGCGAGATACCGGGCTACCGCATCTGCCCGGTGCCGCAACGGTATCCGAGGTGCTCACTCTGCTCGAAGCCGGCTACACCCAGCTCAAGTTCTTCCCGGCCGAGGCATCCGGTGGCGCGAACTTCTTGAAGTCGATCCATTCGCCGATCCCGGCCGCACGCTTCTGCCCGACGGGTGGCATCTCCACCGCGAATGCGTCGGCCTACCTAGCGCTGCCGAACGTCGGGTGTGTCGGGGGATCGTGGCTCACTCCGGCCGCGGCTGTCGCAGAACAAGATTGGGATGCGATCGTCGCCCTTGCGGCAGCCACGGCCGAACTGGTCTGAGATTCCCCCTCCTCCGATGGAACCAGACGTGACGGTGCGGCGTCCTACTGGTTGTCCGTCATCGAACAATCGGGGGAAGTTTTCATGTCAGGTCCGTACGAGCAACCGTTCCCAGCAGCACAGCCGTTTCCAGGAGCACAGTCGTATTCGCAGCCAGCTGCTCTGCCGTCCTCCAATGCAGGCTGGGCCGTCGTGGCCATCATCTTCTTCTGGCCGCTGGCCATTCCGGCGTTCAACCACGCGCTGAAGGTGCACCCACTGTGGATGATGGGAGACGTTCAGGGAGCACAGTATTCGTCGACTCGCGCCGCGTTCTTCGGGAAGCTGTCGCTGATCATTTTCGGTGCCTTCATCGTTCTCTACCTTGCGTTCATCGGCTTGGTCGTCTCGACCATGTGACGGGTCGACGGCGGATCACTGCTCACCCGCGGGTGACCGAGATGCCGCCGTCGACATAGAGGGTCGTTCCGTGGATCATCGCGGCGTTGGCCTCGTCGCCACCGAAGCTGTGAGTTTCGCAGCGGCGGCGAGGCCGGTGAGCTACCAGCGGATGGGCCCATCGACGTCGATGAAGTCCCGGATGCCGATCGAGCAGGGAGTGTCGCTGCGGCCAGGACCACGAGCGCGGCCTGTTCCGCTGTCGTCGTTGCCTGATCGCGGTTGACCGGTGTCAGGTCGGTCTGGACGAAACCTGGACACACCGAGGTGACGACGATCCCAGTGTTGGCCAACGACTTCGACAGGCTGATGGTCACGCTGTTGAGTGCGGCCTTCGACGCCTGATAGGCAGGCACCACCATCGAGTAGTAGGGCGAGGTTGGATCGGCCTGTTCGGCCAGCGAGCCCATTCTGGTCGTGACATTGACGATGCGACCGGCCTGGCTTTCGCGAAGCCACGGCAGAAACGCTTCGATTACGTTCAGCGGTCCGACGACGTTGGTTGCGAACGTGTCCGATGCGACCATTGGATCGACAATGGACGCGCCTTGGGCCGTTGCTTCCGGAAGAATTCCAGCATTGTTGACCAAGACATCGACATGACCGACGCTGTGGGCAATGAAATTGGCGGCCGCTGAAATACTGTGTTGAGATGTGACATCAAGGGTTGTGCCGAAAGCATCAATACCATTGTCCCTCAGTTTCTTTACTGAAGTGTCGACTTTCGATTGAGATCGTCCGGTCACGACAACAGTGAAGCCCTCGCGTCCGAGAGCTTCGGCGCTCGCCGCGCCGATCCCGCGCGTACTTCCCGTGATCACAGCAACTTTCGACATGATGATTGCTCCTGACTGCCTTGGTGAATTCGACGTCGGTTGTCGTCGCGATTTCAGGTTGTCAGTTCAACACTGGTGAATCTGGCGGGAATGAGACGTCTAACTTGTGGCACATCTGGCAGCCGTGCGGTCTTGACCTGAACAACGCTCGAGGTTTTAGCGTCGTAGCCATGGACACACTCGGTCTCGGCACAATCGGCATTTCCATCGACGTATCGCCGTCGTACCTCGACGATGCACGCGCGTTGGAATCACTCGGATTCACCTCGTTCTGGCTGCCGGGCGGCAGATCGATCGGCTCGGCAGGCTCGCCGATCTGGTTCATGCGACCGAGACCGCCACCGTCGTTCCAGGCATAGTGCCGGTCGGCGTGTTCTCGACAGCCCAGACCGGTGAACTGTTCGACGAGCTTTCGGCCACCGGTCGATTCGTCCTCGGCCTGGGCGGACCGCCGAGCGCTCGACCTCTGGCCGGGCTGAGGAAGTACCTCGACGAGCTCGAGGTGCCCACCGATCACCTTCTGCTCGCGGCGCTCGGTCCGAAGAAATTGGAGATGGCGCGAGAACGCGCTGCCGGAGCAATCGGGCTATTGGTGACGCCGGACTGGACGGCGCAGGCGCGCGGTGCACTCGGTGAGTCGACGCTGGTGGTCGACCAGTTCGTCGTGGTCGAGTCCGATCCGGCTCGAGCGCGCGCTGAAGCGCGGGAGCCACTGAGCTTTCTCGCGACGGTCCCTGGCTATCGGCAGAACTTCCTGCGGATGGGCTTCACCGAGGCCGATGTCGACGAGCTCAGCGACCGACTGGTCGACGCCCTGTTCGTGTGGGGGAGCATCGACGACATTGCCGAGCGGGTGGCCGCCCACCGCGCTGCCGGCGCAGATCACGTGGTTCTGGCTCCGCTGGGTGCGTCGAGTATCGACGCTGGCCGGGCACTGTCCGAGCTGGTGGTGTCGTCAAAGTAGACTCCATAGACCGTGAGCCTCACCCTCGGAATCGTCGGACTGCCCAACGTCGGCAAGTCCACCCTCTTCAATGCACTGACCAACAACGATGTGCTGGCCGCGAACTATCCGTTCGCCACCATCGAGCCCAACGTCGGTGTGGTCGCGCTGCCGGATCCCCGGCTCGAGAAGCTGGCCGAGGTGTTCGGTTCGGAGAAGCTCGTGCCCGCGCTGGTGTCGTTCGTCGACATCGCCGGCATCGTCAAAGGCGCGTCCGAGGGCGCAGGGCTGGGCAACAAGTTCCTCGCCAACATTCGTGAGGCCGACGCCATCTGCCAGGTCGTTCGTGTCTTCGCCGACGACGACGTGGTGCACGTCGACGGTCGCGTCGACCCGACCGCAGACATCGAGGTCATCGAAACCGAACTCGCGATCGCCGATCTGCAGACCCTCGAGAAGGCCATCCCGCGCCTCGAGAAAGAGGTGCGGATCAAGAAGGATCGCAAGCCTGCACTCGACGCAGCGCTGGCAGCGCAGGCTGTACTGAACGACGGCAAGACGCTGTTCTCGGCCAAGGCGAAGCTGGACTTCGAGCTGCTCGGTGAATTCCAGCTGCTCACCACCAAGCCGTTCCTCTACGTCTTCAACGCCGACGAGTCGGTGCTCACCGACGACGCGAAGATCGGTGAACTCGCGCGCCTCGTCGCGCCCGCCGATGCCGTGTTCCTCGACGCGAAGATCGAGTCGGAACTGCTCGAACTCGACAAGGAGTCGGCAGCGGAACTGCTCGAATCGGTCGGACAGACCGAGCCCGGCCTGGACGCTCTCGCCCGCGCCGGCTTCCACACTCTCGGCCTGCAGACCTACCTCACCGCTGGCCCGAAAGAGGCCCGCGCGTGGACAATTCATCGAGGTGACACCGCACCCCAGGCGGCGGGCGTCATTCACACCGACTTCGAGCGCGGGTTCATCAAGGCCGAAATCGTCTCCTTCGACGACCTCATCGCCGCGGGTTCCATGGCCTCGGCCAAGGCTGCAGGCAAAGTGCGCATCGAGGGCAAGGAATACATCATGTCCGACGGCGATGTGGTGGAGTTCCGCTTCAACGTCTAGTCGACGAATCCGCAGAATCGGTGGCGCAGTACCACCGAGTATCAGATATTCTTACCGCGGTGGTTTTCGCCACCGACTGCGCTTCCACGTGGCAACCACGTGAATCATCGAGGAGAGGCCTGACCAGCTCAGGACATGTCCGGATGGGGTGCGGCGCAGGAATGCGCCATCTTCATTCCGCCGATGCCCGACATCGGTTGACGAAAGGACATGACATGTCGTCGAAGGACGAGAAGAACCTGACTCAGGTGATCGAGAAGATCTCGAAGATGGACGAACCGCGGCGTTCGGTCATGCAGCGTGTACACGACATCATCGTGTCCGCGGCCCCCACATTGAAGCCGCGGATCTGGTACGGAATGCCCGCCTATGCGAAGTCGGCGAGTACGCCGGCGCTTGTGACACTGCGCAACGACGATCGATTGAATCTGGCGATCACCGAGAAGGTGGCCTTCCGCGCTGCCGGTGGCACGGACGGGGAGTTGATGCCGGCGGCGTGGTTTTTCGAGACCGTGGACGAGGAAACGGCGCATCGAATCGCCGAGATCGTCCGTTCGGTGGTCGACTGAGCGCGTTCGGTCGACCGCGGGCCCCGGCGGGACAACGAGGCTCGCCATGACGGAAGCCCCAGCAGGACCGGGGTGTCCACGGTTCTTCGCGCTAGAATTCTGTACATGACGACCCTGCCGCTTGCCGAAGTTCGAGCAAACTTGTCGAAACTCGTCGACGAGACTGTCCGTACTCATCAGCGGATCGAAGTCACCCGGCAGGGTCGTCGTGCGGTGGTCATGCTCAGCGCGGACGACTACGACTCGATCATGGAGACGCTCGAAATCCTCGGTGATCAGTCGTTGATGGCAGAAATCAGGGACGCCGAGGCGGCGGAGGATCGAGGCGAGGTCTACTCCCTCGACGACGTCACTGCCGAGATGCGTGAGCGTGGTCGGCTTCCGAAGTGAGCTATGCGATCGAACTGACCGCCGCGGCTCGCAAGGCGCTCACCGACCAGTTACCCGAATCAATCGCCGTCGCCTGCTGGGAATTCATTCGTGGTCCGCTGGCGGAGAATCCGTACCGAGTCGGGAAGCCGCTTCGAGATCGACTGGAAGGTAAGTTTTCGGCTCGGCGCGGTGAGTTCCGTGTCGTCTACCAAATCTATGAAGATCGAATTGTCGTGCGAGTGATCGCAATTGCTCATCGTCGGGACGTCTATCGGTAGCTTCCCCAGTGATCATGGACGACAACACCCCGTGGCTCTGGTTCGGTGAAGGCCCCACCAAGGCATGGCAGGAAGCCGTCGACGCAGGCCGGATTCTGCACACGCAGTACTTCCACGACGGTGAACCTGTCGACGAGGTGACATCTCCGGCTGCCCGCGCGTGGGCCGCGGGCCGCTAGGCCTTCTGACGCCACCGTTTGCCCACGGATTGTTCAGATGTCCACCTGTGGTGGTGGGCAGATGAATAATTCGTAGGCAAGAACCTCGGATTGCAGCTGCGGAGTGCGAAGACCTCCGACCTCGGGACCACCTCATTCGAGCCGGAGCAGCCCCGCGGTGGTCTCTCTGAATCCACATCCGGCAGAGTAGAACTCGCGCAGGTGCGGTTCGTAGTCCACGTGTACCCATTCGATCCCTGACCCTCGCAGATCCGCGACGATGCGTGCTACGAGGGTCGTTCCGATGCCGCGCCCACCCACGATTTACTGTGCGTGTCCAATCGGGCCCGCCACGGAGTGGGTTCGTACTCCCCGCCGAACGCCCTGTGATGGAGTGACGACAACTCTGCGTCGTCGACGGAAAAATTGACCCGGTAGTCGAAAGATGCGCTCACCGATGGATCCATTCCTCTGGGTGGTTCTCACTTCGATCGACTGACTGGGTCGGCCCCCGACTGCAGACCAGCATCTCATCTGCACCCCGCTGAAACTCGTAGTCCACCTTCACGATCCGGCAGTCGATCCCGCAATCTGCGAGATTCTCGAGTAGTTCGCCGAGATGTGGATACGGTGTTGACTCGCCGACGGCGACCAGAGGGAAGATACGCACCTCACTGCGGCTGACGCGGGCCAGTTCGGTGATGGAGTCGATGTGGAACTGGTGATCGAAAACATCGGAGTAGCTGAACAACAGATGGGAACTGAGCACGAGGTCGAAGCTGTCATCGCCGAACGGCAGTGAAGGGAGCCTGCCCGGAACGTACTGCTCTGGATGATCGTTGATATCCGTTGCGAACCGGCCTGCCGCATCTTCTCGGATCCGTTCGTGGTGATCCGGGTCGGCGAAGTATGTCCATGTGTAATCGTGACGGTGGGTGTGGACGAAGGCGTTGCCTCGCCCCGCCTCGTTGATCGCGATAGCGGCGAGGTCGGCAGGGGTGGCATCGAAATAGGCGCTGTCGCACGCTGTGGCTTTGCCGCCGAGTCCGTTCACTTCACCGGTGAAAGATGCTGCACCGCTCGGGCAATCGAGGATTCGACTGTTCAGGTCATCCTCGGTGAGTGAGAACATTGCTCGATACTCCGCGAGCGATCGAGAGCTCACGAGTATCTCGCCCAGTCTCGGAGCGGGTCGGTTGAGCTCGTTTTCGTCGTACAAGGTGGTCGGCCTCCTCGGTAGGCAGCCGCCTGAACGTGAAACCCGTGTGAGATTCCGCGAAGGGAGTTGTCAGGCCGCACGACAGGCGGCCGAATGCACAATTTTGCAAGCCGCTGTTAGAGCGGCCACCAGAACTGCGCACGGGTCATCACGCGGTCAGTAAAGCACATCGCTGATCACGTGCAACCCTCGTTTGTCGGTCGAGGACAGTTTCCGAACGTCGAATCGCGATGGGAGAGCTGGAGTCCGGAAGACCGGACAGGCAGCCGTCAGACGGCTTGCTGCAGAAACCTCACCTGCAATTGGCGGAACGCGAATCCTCGCGCGCAGTAGCACATGAAGTGCTACTTTGGTGCGATGGAGCGAATCGGCATCAGGGAGTTACGGCAACACGCCAGCCGCTACCTGGCGCGGGTGAAGGCCGGCGAAACCGTCGAGGTCACCGATCGTGGCAAGCTCGTGGCGCTGCTCGTGCCACCCGACCCTGGTCGCACCGCTGTCGATCGCCTCGTTGCCGAAGGGCGATTGACGGCCGCAACTCTTCCGGTTCGGTTTCCCGAACGAGTGCGCGCAGAAGTATCCACAGAATCGATGCTCGACGAGATCCGTGACGATCGGTGATCTACCTCGATTCGTCGGCTGTGCTCAAGCTCATCTTCGACGAGGCCGAAAGTGACGTCCTAGAGACCTGGCTGACAGAGCGAGCGGGAGTGCCTTGGGTCAGTAGCGAACTGGCCAAAATCGAAGTCGTGCGCGCAACGCGTCGATACGCACCGGGCTCTGTGCCCACTGCTCGGGCAGTTGTAGCGCAGATGAATCTGGTCTCCATCGATTCGAGTGCAACCGACCTGGCCGCCGATGTCGGTGACCCGATGCTGCGCACCCTCGATGCGATCCATCTGGCCAGCGCACTGTCGGTTCGAGACGATCTCACGGCGTTCGTCGCCTATGACCTCAGGCTGGCGGCGGCCGCAGAGGCGCACGGCTTGACCGTCGATGCGCCTGGCTGACGCCACCGCCCGGGCCGTTGTCAGCCCGGGCAATCGAAGTTGGCTACGCTCCGAATCAGACGATAGGAGAACGTAGATGGGTCTGCAGGAACTCGAAGCGTTGGTAAACCAGACAGCCACTGCTGGAGAACCTTTCGAGCGTGGAGCCGATGAGGCAGAGCAAGCATATTTGTCCTCGCTCGCGGCACGGCCGAGTACGAAGCTGATCTGTGAGGTCGGCTTCAATGCCGGCTTCTCGAGCTGGGCGTTCCTCGACGCCTCGCCTGACTTGACCGTCGTGTCCTTCGACCTTGCCGCCTACGCCTACAGCGACGCCGCGAAAGCCCATATCGACGAACACTTTCCGGGCCGCCACACCCTGATCCAGGGTGATTCGCACACCACCATCGCGGCCTATGCGAAGGGCCATCCGGACATGCGGTTCGACGTCATTTTCATCGACGGGGACCACTCGGCGGAGGGTGCGCGCGCAGACCTCGACGATCTGCGCACGCTCGCTACCGCAGAATCGATCGTGATCATGGACGACATCACCCCGTGGCTCTGGTTCGGTGAAGGCCCGACTCAGGCCTGGCAGGAAGCCGTCGACGCAGGCCGGATCCTGCACACGCAGTACTTTCGTGACGGTGAACCTGTCGATGAGGTGACACCTCCGGCCGAACGAGCCTGGGCCGAGGGTCGCTACCGGTTCTGACGCCACCGTTTGCCCACAGATTGTTCATCTGTCCAACTGTGACGGTGGGCAGATGAATAATTCGTAGGCAAGTGTCGGCTACTTCTTTCCCCGCAGCTTCTTCTCCATCGGCGTCGGGAAGGACGGGACCACTGGGGTGCCGTCGAGAAGGGTGGTGAGCCGTTCGGCCTCGGCTGCAACTGTTTTCGACACCGTCGATCCGACGTCCTCCAGGAATTCGGTCACCACTTCTCCGGACCCGGTCACCGCCCAACCGCCGACGATGCGGCCTCCGGACCAGATGGTTGGGCCGATGTTGCCGAAGGTGTCGAACAGCGGAGCCTTGTGCTCACCCAGGTACCAGGCGCGGTGTTTCCATCCCATCGGCGTGGGATCGAGTGCTGGCAGCAGCATAATGCTCGTGCCGGCAGGTTTGTCGAAGGTAGTGCCGGACAACATGATTCCATCGCCCTCGGCCAGTTCGACCGCTACTGTGTCCAGGCCCGAGACTGCTCCGCGAGTCTGCGTCTTGTTCCAGCCCGTCCACCACTGCAGGTCGTCGAGGGTCGCAGGTCCAAACACCTCGAGCCAGCGTCGAGCCAAGTCCGCCCTGGCCTCGGTCTCGTCCAAGACGGCAATCCCGTCCGGCCACCAGTGATCGATCGGTGCCCATGCGTGCCGTCGCGATGTCCACGAGCCCCGCGGTTCGACGCGCACCAATCTGCCCTCGGCGGCCATCATCACCAGTACCTCCGAGGTGACGTACCGCTTGACGTCGTACACCTTGTCGGTAGTCGGCAGCAGCGCAGTCTTGAGGCCGGGCACGGCGGCGGAGAGCTCGGCTCCGGTCGCGGTCCCCATCGATCGCAACGCCGATTCTGTTTCGGCTTCGGTTGCAGCGAGCCAGGATTCGACGTCGGCGATCACCGGTTCGGTGGGCAGCGTCGAGACTTGTTTGACCAACCGCGCTCGCATAGCGCGCGCAACCCCGAGACTCGCGGCAGCATGAATCATCGGGACGTCGCCGTGTGCTACGACGAACATGGTGCGCCGCATCGCCATCAGACGGACCAGGCTCCTGTGTTCGTACATCGCATCACGAATATCGGACAGTCCCAGCGATCGAGCACGTGCCAACACCGAGAGGTACACCGTCGCCGGGTCGGTGGCATGCAATGCGAGCAGTGACGACACCACAGCTTCGGTGGTCGACGCGCGGGCGAAGTGCTGCGCGACGAGCCGGTGTCGGCGCTGGGCATCGGTGATCTTCACGCGATCAGTCTGACGGGAAGTGCGGCCCAGGGCCGACATAACCGGTGAGAAGGGCGTCGGCGATGTCCTTCATCCCGTGCGCGCGGGCATCTTCTGCCGCACCCACGTGGTCGTACTCGACCAGCTCGAACGAGACCGTCCAGCTGTCTCGATCGTGGTCGTCGAGTACCGCGTACCGCGCATGCGGAGACCCGGATTCCATGACGTGCGGGTATGGCTGATCGTCGTCGTACGCGGGCGCGCCGACGCTCCCCGGATTGACCACGAGTGTGCCGCTGGGGAGAGTCCACTGTCGCTGCAAGTGGGTGTGCCCGCAGGCGATGACAGCTCTGTCGGTGAAATCTGCTGCCCGGTGGAGAATTTCGGCATCGGTTGCCTCGCGAGAGCCGTTGGCGTCCACCGAATGCAGGAAGTACTGCTGATCATCGGTGGGTGTTCCGTGCACTGCGAGGATTCCGCCATCCAGCTCGAGTGAGAACGGCAGCGTGCCCAGCCACCGTCGATGCCTGTCGTCGAGTCGATCATGGGCATGCCGATCCCAACTACCCATGGAATCGGGATGTTGCTCGAGCAGATAGCGATCGTGATTTCCGGCGATAGTGGGGAAGTCCAACGCCATCAGTCGATCCGCAGTTCGCCGCGGATGCAGGCCGCCGGACAACAGATCGCCGAGATTGACCACAGAGTCGACGCGATGGCGTTCGAGGTCGTCGAGGACGGCGTCGAGCGCCGCAATGTTGCCGTGAATATCGGCGATGAGAGCGATCCGCACATCGACAGCGTGGCAGCGTCGGCACTGCACCGCAACATCGAATTCGAGCAGCTCTGGAGAAGCCTGCACTCTTCTACGCTTCGGCTCTGCAGGCCTCCGACGAGGCCCTCGGCATGACGACCGAAGTCTGCACCTGTCCCCTGGCGTACTGCTGCTCGGCCTGCGAGACTGCGCTGACGGGAATCGGAAGGGAGACGGACACATGTCGCTTGCAGTATGTGCCCTCACGTTCGCTGTTCTGTTCCACATCGTGGCCGCTCGAATTGCAGCTCGTGAGAACTTCGGCCGTACGTTGCCCACTGTGAACGGTTCGTATCCGGTCAGACCTGCCCGACGCGCCCGACGTGCCCAGACCGCGGGATGGTTACTGAGTATTTTCGGTGCGCTACAGCTCGGCAACTATTTCTGGCTGACCGAGCCGTGGCTGGCCATGGGGATCGTGGTGGCGGTTCTCTTGTCGGTCAACGGCCTTCCGAGTCTGCTGGTGACCGTGCTGCACAACGGCAGTCTGCGAACACAACCGTAGGACCAGGACGGTTCCGACGTGTGCATCTGCGATCGTCGTCCCGTATCGAGGGCCGATGTGCTCGATACGCGAAAGCATCTCGGCCACATGCTTCTTGTCCTATAGCGTCGAGAGATGGCAGTCGACTTTTCGTGGTCTCAGTTCCTCTGGATAGTCTTCGTTTTCGTAGGCGTGCCGTCGACGTTCTGGGCCCTTGTTCTCTGGGCTGTGTTCTCGAAGCGTCGGGAAAGAACGGGCACCGGCCCGCTCGGCTTGTGGGCCACCGGATCTTTAGCGGTCGCTTCGGGTTTCGTCGCGTGTGCAGGGTGGCTCAGCTGGTCTGCCGACTACCGGGGCGAGTTCCGCGGACCCGGGCTCCCGGCACCGACCGAGTTCCCGTCCTGGCAAGTGGCCGCGTGCGGCGCGACGGTCGTGTTGCTGTGCCTGCTGGCCGCGCACCTGTCGCGATGGGGCGAAGACCGGGGGGACACGTCGCTGCGTTGGGCACGACGGCAGGGTTCTCGACGGCGTTCTGCGTAGAAGCGAGTACCGATATCACCGGGCAGTCGGGTGTCGGTGTCATTCTGTGCATGATGGGCTTCGGCACCGGTTTGACCCTGCTGATGCTCGTGCGGAATTCGGTCGGTGGGCTGAAACGGCCCGCACGGGAGAAGTGACGCCGTCAGATCTCGATCCCCGTCGCCTCGACCACGCTGGCCCACAATGCATCTCGCACGCGTGGTGAATCGCCCCGCCACGACGGGTAGTGGGTCGGACGCGGAGCCCTGTCGTGCCAGAACGTGCCGGTACTGGTCAATGCCTGGTCGGATGCGACGAGCCAGACGATGGTGTCGGCCCCGTCGTGTGCGTTGCGCAGAATCGGCTTCATCACCGAACCGAACAGGGGCATCGAGCCGGTGACTCCGGGCGTCGCCGCCCAACCGGGGTGCATGCTGTGGACGACCGGATCGTCTTCGAGCGAAAAGCGTTCGGCCAGTTGCTCGGCCAGCACCACCTGCATGCGCTTGGTGCGGGCGTAGGCCGTCATACCGGAGTACTTGCCGTTCTCGTACTCGAAGTCGGACGTCTGCAGCGGCACCGCATACATGCCGCCGCTCGAGACGAACACGACCCGCGATCCGGCGTCGAACAGCTCCCGCAGACCGACCGTCAACGCGACCGGCCCGAGAACGTGGGTTGCGAAAGCGGATTCGTGCCCCTGCGCGGACAGCTGCCGTCCGTCCGGCATGACCCCGGCGCAGTGCACGAGAGCGTGCACCGCGGTGAGCTCGGACGCCAGAGCCGCGATCAATTCGGCCACGGAGTCGAGATTGCTGATATCGCACTCGCGCACCACGAGGGAGGCGTCGGGCACCTCGGCTCGGATGGCGGCGGCCGCTGACTCCAGCCGATCGGCCGACCTGCCGACCAGGTGCACCCGTGCCCCCAACCTGGCGAGTTCCTTCGCGGTGGCTGCGCCCAACCCGGACGACGCGCCGGTCACCACCATGTCGATGGGGGAAGGGAACGGTGTCGGATCCGCGGCCCAGAATCGCCGACGAACCGTGGCACCGATGCGGGAGTATCCGGGAACGACTGCTCTGTCGAGGATCGTGTCCAGTGTGCGGGTCAGCAATGACATGCCGCTCTCATACCCCGCGGTAACCGGATGTATGCGCGCCCGTACGCAGGGGTCGATGCCAGAATGAGTCCATGGTTCACCCCGCCGTCTCCGACGTCACCCGCGAGATCCTCGCCGAGCTTCCCGCCCACCGATGCGAGACGTTCGAGTTACGTCTCGAGCAGTGGTTTCCCGATCTGCACGACGCGGTCACGGCCGTCTACCCCGATCCCGACGCCGTGGCGGCCACCCTGGTGGAGATCGCCGCGCGCGCCTACGCCGCCCGCCCCGAGGATCTGCACCGGCTCGATCAGCGTCGTCTGCTCGAACCGGACTGGTTTCAGCAGCCGGACATGTTCGGCTATGCCTGTTACGTCGATCGGTACGGACGGACGCTGCGTGGGGTAGGCGAGCGGCTCGACCATCTGACCGATCTGGGTGTCACCTACCTGCACCTGATGCCGCTGCTGCAACCGCGGCCCGGCGACAACGACGGCGGATACGCGGTGATGGATTACCGCGCGGTTCGAGAAGACCTCGGCACCAACGAGGACCTGCGGGCGCTCGCGGAGACGCTGCGTGGACGCGGCATCAGTCTCGTGGTCGATCTGGTACTCAATCACGTTGCGCGCGAGCATGAATGGGCCGAGAAGGCACGTGCAGGTGATCCGACGTATCGAGACTACTTCCTGATCTATCCCGATCGCACCACCCCGGACTCGTACGAGCGCACTCTCCCCGAGGTGTTTCCCGACTTCGCGCCCGGCAGCTTCACCTTCGACGACACCCTCGGCGAGTGGGTGTGGACGACGTTCAACGAATGGCAGTGGGATCTGAACTGGGCCAATCCTGCTGTGCTGCAGGAGTTCGCGAGCATCGTGCTGCACCTGGCCAACCTCGGGGTCGAAGTGTTGCGCCTCGATGCGATCGCGTTTCTGTGGAAGCGGCTGGGAACCAACTGCCAGAATCAACCCGAGGTGCATGCGGTCACCCAGGCCCTGCGCGCCACCGCGCGACTCGCTGCTCCGGCCACGCTGTTCAAGGCCGAGGCGATCGTCGGGCCCCGCGATCTGCTGCCGTACCTGGGTCAGGGGCGGCACACCGGACGGGTCTCGGACATTGCGTACCACAACTCGCTGATGGTGCAGGTGTGGTCGATGTTGGCAACGGGCAGTACGGCTTTGGCGCGGCATGCACTGGCGTCGTTGCCCCCGACGCCGCCGAGTGGCACCTGGGTGACCTACGTTCGTTGCCACGACGACATCGGCTGGGCCATCGACGACGGCGACGCGTCGTCCCTCGGACTCTCGGGCGCAGGGCATCGCCATTTTCTGGCCGACTGGTACTCGGGCGAATTCGACGGCTCCTGGGCCGAAGGCCTGGTGTTCCAGTTCAACCCGGACACCGGCGATCGTCGGATCAGCGGTACCGCAGCCGCGCTGACCGGTCTGGGCACATCCCGCCTGGATCCCGACGGCGCGTTCGGGCGAATCTTTTTGGCGCACGCGATCATTGCCGGCTGGGGCGGAATTCCGGTCGTGTGGAGCGGCGACGAGCTCGGCTCCCCGGGAGATCCGAACTGGGCCGACGAACCAGCTCATGCCGAGGACAACCGGTGGGTGCATCGGCCGCGTGTGACCGACGCCGATCGCGCCGGCCGATTCCGGCAGGGGAGCGACGCGCAGCGGGTGTTCGACGGTATCGCTCGGATCGCGAAGGTGCGCGCCGGACTTCCGATGTTGCACGCCGAGGCACCGGTGGACGTGCAGAGCGAGTCGGACGACGGTCTGCTCGTGGTGCGCAGGCGGCATCCGAGCGGCACTCTGGTCGCCCTCTACAACGTCACCGCCGAACATCGGTCGTTCCCGCACGCGCAGCTGATCGAACTCGGAATTCCGGCCCCGGTCGAGGTTCTCTCGCAGCACGATCTGCAGGTCGACGACACCGGTTCGGTGTGGTTGCCGCCGTATGCGGCGTGGTGGATCGTCGACAACCCGCTGCGCTAGAAGAGGCGCTGCCGTGACCGGGCTGTTACCCTCCCCGAGACGGTCGGCTGGATACGAACAAGGGGACAATCTTCATGCTGCATGGTCGGATACGAAGTCTGGTGCTCGCTGTAGTGGCGGTATTGGTCGCCACGATGGCAACGGTGCTGATGGGGACCGGTGTGGCGAAGGCCGACTCCGAGCTCGTCTACGTCTACTCGCCGTCGATGGACAAGAACATTCCGGTCAAGGTGCTCAAGGCTGCCGGCGGCGGCCCCGCACCCACCCTGTATCTGCTCGACGGCCTGCGCGCGCCCGAGAACGACAACGGCTGGCTCATCGAGACCGACGTCGAGAGCTTCTTCGCCGACAAGCACGTCAACGTGGCCATCCCGTTCGGCGGCGGCGGCACCTTCTACTCCGACTGGCAGCGGGACGACCCCAAGCTCGGACGCGTGAAGTGGGAAACCTTCCTCACCCAGGAGCTGCCTCCGTTCATGGCGGATCGCTTCGGTAGCGACAACGTCAACAACGCGGTGGCCGGACTGTCGATGAGCGGAACCTCGGCTCTGAACCTGGCTGCGCATCACCCCGATTTCTACAAGGCCGTCGCGTCGTTCAGCGGCTACCCGACCGCCAGCAGCCCCGGATTCGCGCAGGGCATCGCCGTCGCCGTCGGCGAGATGGGCGGCAACGCTCGCAACATGTGGGGCACCTGGCCGTCTGCGGACTGGATCCGCAACGATCCGTCCCTCAATGTCGGTGCGCTGCGCAACACGGCAGTCTTCGTCTCCTCGGGGAGCGGCTCACCGGCTACGGACCCTGTGTTCAACCCGGCCAGCAGCAGCTTCGACCCCGTCAGGTTCGCGCAGATGGTGCCGCTCGAGACGGCCGCCGGCATGAGCAGTCGCGCATTCGTTCCGTTGCTGCAGGCCGTAGGCGGTCGACCCAACGTCAAGATCACCAGTACCGGTGTGCACTGGTGGAACCACTGGGAGCAGCACCTGCACGATGCGTGGTTCGAGACCATTGCCCCTGCTGTCGGTGGCTGACCGCTAGTCTGACCGCCATGACCCGACCGACCATCACCGTCGACTACACCGTCCTCGACTGCCCGGATCCCGCCGCGCTCGGCCGTTTCTACAGCACGATCCTCGGATGGGAGCAGGTTCGCGACGACGGGGACTGGGTGGTGGTTCACGGTCCGGGCGAACTGCGGCTCGCCTTCCAGAAGGCACCGGACTTCACCCCCATCGACTGGCCGAACGAGGGCATCAAGATCCACCTCGACCTGGTGGTCGACGACATGGAACAGGCCAGGGACTTCGTCGTCGACGCCGGGGCCGAACTCATCGACCACGCGCAACCCTCGTTCTGGGTGTTCCGCGATCCGGCCGGGCACATCTTCTGCCTCTGCAAGAGGGACTGATTTCGCAATGGCCGGCGAACCCGCGCCCGTCCTCGTCGAACGCTCGGCCGTGGTTCGGGCCGACGCCGCATCCGTCCACGCTCTGATCGACGACTTCCATCAGTGGGTGAAGTGGTCGCCCTACGAGGGAGTCGACCCCGACCTGAAGCGCACCTACACCGGTCCCGACGCCGGAGTGGGTGCCTCGTACGCGTGGTCGGGTAACCGCAAGGCCGGCGCGGGGACGATGACCATCACCGAGTCGATTCCCCAACGACGAATCGTGCTCGACCTCGCGTTCACCAAGCCGTTCGAGAATCGGAACGTCACGACGTTCCTGCTCGAGCCTGTCGCCGACGGAACCCGAGTGACCTGGCGAATGTCGGGAAAGCAGAACAAGCTGTTCGCTCTGATCGGAAAAGTGTTCTCGATGGACAAGCTCGTCGGACCGGATTTCGAGAAGGGGCTCAGGCAACTCGCGACTGTGGCCGAGAAGGGCTGAGTCGGTTCTCCCGCCGATCCGCCTGCTCACCGAGCCAACGGGCGAGAACCTGGCAGCCCGTGAGGCCATCTGCGTAATCTTCCCGCGCGTACGCGATGTGCCGGCCACCGCCTGGATTCGACCACTCGAATCGCCGCCAGCGCATCGACTGCGGCAGATAGCCGGCCAATTCGGCGGCCGCGGTGCGAAGGCGTCGAACATCCTTCGCCCACTGGGAGGGTCGAAGGCGGGTTCGGGTCGCATTCTGGAAGCTGTTGCTGCGCAGTAGGTTCCACAGCTCGCGCAGCCAGGTCTTCGGGGTACGAAACGACATCCATCGGGTCAGGTCGGCAACGTCGCGGATGAGGCTGTCGTCGCTGGCATTGCAGATCATGTCCGAGGCGAGGCCGATCCACTGGACCGGAATCGACTCGGGCATAGCCGGACCTGCACCGGCGACGCCACGTCCGGTGCATCCGTCGATGGCACCTACCGGCTGCTGCGGATCCGATATCAGACCGGCGGCAACGATGCGGCTGCCGTCGATCGTTCCGTCGTGCACCAGACCGAGAACCTCGCGTACGACGGTCGCTCCCTGGGAGTATCCGATCAGGGCGATCGGTCCGGTGGTGCCCTCGATGGCGCGGCGTAGCGTCGGACACCGAGATCTGCGCTGTGCCGGAAGCACAGTCCGCCGAGCGCGACCGGACCGTACGACGCCGGATAGCCGACCCATCGGCCGACGAAGCGGTCGTCTAGCTCGCCGACGACGCAGGCCAGCAGGCCGGTCACCCGCGTCCGGTGGTCGGACGGATGTGATTCTCCGGTACCTCCGACGGCGAGTACGGTGACCTTTTCCTGGCTCATGGCTGTCAGTCTGGTGGGGGAACCTGAGCCCGATGCCCGACAAATGCTGAGAACTGTCTGGCAGTTCGGTCCCAGTCAGGCCAGAGCGTGGCGTACGTCGTCGAGTGCGTCGCGAAGCAGTGCCTCGTACAGATCCGGGTCGGGCACGGCCGCGCTGTTGGACGTGATGCCGACGGTGACGGTATCGCCGATGCCGTGGACTCCGTGGGTCAGGCTCATGGCGGGGGACAGGGCCGGGAAGCCTGCGGTGAATCGGACGGAGCCGCCGCCGAGCGTGAGGTCTGCGGCGCCGCGCGAGACGCTGGACACGACGGTGTTCCCGGTGACCGTCGGAGGGGCTGCAGTCGGATCGAACTGCGCGACGCCCCATTCGGCGAGAAATGCAGGCACGTGTGCTTCGACGGCGTCCTGTGATGCGCGGGCGGCCTCCGAGAGTGGATGATTCGCGCGGGCACGGCGCGCGGCCAGCTCGGCCGAGACGAGTCGACTGCGAGTGCGGATGTCCGGTTCGGCGGGAAACAGTCCGACGCCGACGTTGCCGAAATTGTTTCGCGCGTCGCTCGTGCGTCCCTCGCCAGCGTGACCTCGGCGGCCAGATCAGGACCATCGCCGAGAAGCCGTTGCAGAGCAACGGATACCGCAGTCAGTACGAAGGTGGTGATGGTGGTACCGCCGGACTGCAGGTGGGATTTCGGAAGCACGATGGTCCGCACGGACGTTCGGCCGGTGGGCGGCACGTCGAGGGCGGTAAGAGCGCGCGAGTGTGCGGGCGGGGGGAATCTCACCCGAGTCGGTGCCTCGTCCGAGGCTCAGTGCGTCGCGTCGGGCACGGAGCTGCCGCGAACCATCTGTGCCAGTCGAAGCGGGACAGTCGCAGCGGCAACGATTGTGGATGCCGCCTCGAACACCGCGGGAGGCTCCGTGCAGGCGGAGGCCGGTGGGAGGGGATGCGTGCCGAACAGGTCGCGGGCAGTGCGGGCGGACAGAGTTCCGTCGGCCGCTGCGTGCGAAAGCTGCAGCACGGCAACGAGGGCCGTGCCGCCGGGTGCGTCGGCGATGTTCGGATACAGGTGCAGGTGCCACACGGACAGTCGGGGGTCGACCTGACGGGTGAACGATGCAGCGATCGCATCGAGGCATTCGGACCAGGTGCTCGTGGTCCGGTGGACGGAGATCGCGTCGGAGCGCGGACCCGCCTCGGTCCAGCGGGGATAGTCGAGTCCGCAGGCGACATCGGTGATATGTCGCCGCAGAACCTCGATGCGGCCGCTGCGCTCGTACAGTCGTGCCACCACGGTGTCGAGGTCCTCGGATCCACTGTCGAAGCAGTACAGCAGAAATTGGTCGCTCGGAATCTTGGACGCCATCCAGTACGCGCGCGCGTCGGCCGGATGCAGGCGCGTCCATCCGGGGCGGCTGTGGTCGGCTCGAGCGCGGGACACACGACGAGCTAGGTGTCCCGATGGGAACCGGGATTTTACGTACTGACCGGTTCTGTTCTGTGAACTGTCACCAGGACGGGCCGAGGACTTCTTCGGTGGCCTGGAGGTCTACCGGCAGCATCGGCGCTAGCCTGATCCAATGCATCGACCAGCACTGTGGCCGCGACGCCGCGGCACCTCATGGCGGGTGTCGTGACGCCCAGAGTTGCCTCGGGCTATCGGGCAGGACTGCGTTCCTCGACCAACGCCGCCGCCTCGGCCGACTTCGTCACCGACATCTCCTACACCGAGTACGGCTCCGCGGCCTGCACCCTCGGGGTCGCGTCGGACAACACCGTCTTCGTCGCGCCCGCGTTCACCGTCGACGGTATCGGCGTACTACGCTCGTCCGACTTCGGAAAGTCATGGCGTGCATCGGTTCCCGAGGGAGTTCAACAGAGTCGGAATCGACCCTATCTGTACTTCGACGATGTCGACGAGCGACTGTTTCTGCATGCCGGACGATTCGACGCGGTGCCGCCCCACCCGCTGCGAACGGGCTTCACTCTCGGAGTCAGTGACGATCGGGGCGAAACCTGGCGCACTCGAAAAGTGGCATCGAAAGCCAGGATGGACGCCAAAGTATTTGCCGGACCGAGCAATTCACGAGTGGGAAGGGTTACGTACCTCTCCGCGCCCACGCCGTTCGCGGTACGGGTGCGGCCCCTGATCAACGTCACCCGCCAGGTCATCTGGCGGTCCTTCGACGGCGGTGTGAAGTGGGAGGTGGCCGGTGGTTTCGACATCGATTCGAAGAACATCCCCGGGTTGCCGAGTCGGGAGTACGTTGCGTTCGGCAAAGGTGTCGTCGGTCCGGACGGCACGGTCTACATCGGTGGCCGTTACGGTCGACGGTTCGCGGTGGCGGTCAGTCGCGACGAAGGCCTGACGTGGGACGTTCGGATGGTCCCGGGGTCTGCGCTGGCGAAGTATCACAATGCACTGCATTTCCTGCTGCTCGGTTCGCGTTACCTTCTGCCGGAGTCGATGGCCGTCGACGACGACGGAAACGTGTACGCGGTGTGGCCGGACCGCGACGGGTTGCTGCATGCAGCCTGGTCCTCGGACGGTGCGGTGAGTTGGTCGAGGCCGGTGGTGGTGTCGGCGCCAGGAGTGCGCGACGCCCGCTTCGGCGCGATCACCGCGACCGGATCCGGGCGGGTGGGTATCGCCTACTACGGACGCGAGAAGGGTCGTGCGTTCCACGGCTTCATCGCGCAGTGCCGCGACTTCCGTACCGGCGGCCCGGTGTTCGTCGGTGGTAAATACAACGAACCCGATGCACCGCTGTTTCCCTATGGGTTCTGCAGTGTCATACCGGGTTTCGGGTTGGGGCGCTCACTCAACGAGATAGTTCGCGTGCATTTCGCCCCCAACGGTGACCTCGTGACCGGGGCTGCGATGCAGATGCGGGGAAGGAACAGGCAACGGCCATGGGCGGCGCGCTCGGAACACACCGAGATGCAGGCGGTCCTGGGAAGGCTGGGCCGAATCGTCAGGGTGTAGTAGCCGAAAGGCCCTGCAGCGGTGCGCTGCAGGGCCCTTCGTGGTCTTGCGGAATCTCTAGGCGACGTTGATCATGCCGACGGTGGGGAAGAAGAAGCAGCTCTTGTCCGAACCGTCGAGGGCCTTGTGGTTCACGGTACCGAACACCGCGGCGAGCACGGTTCCCGATCCGGTTTCGACGGGTACGGCGCGGGCACCGGCGGCAGGCAGCGAGTCGATCGCTCCGATGACGAACGGCCGAACGATGTCCTTCGCGGCATCGGGCACGCCGGAATTGGCGAGGATCGAATCAGCGAGAGTGGTTGCCAAGCCGCCGAAGTCGGCAAAACCGCCCTGCAGGGTGTTGACGTTGAACCAGGCGACCTGCATGCCGGTCTTGTCTACAGAATCGTTCACGATTCCGGCCGGGACGAACGCGAACATCGTCTCGCCCTTGTCGACGGCATTGAGCTCGGGGATCTCGATGGACGGCAGGAACGGCAAGGTGGGGATGGCCGGCGCGGTCAGCTGAGGCCACGGTCCGGCCGCTCCGCCCGCCACGCCCGGAACGATGCCGAGGGGCGAGCCCGCCGTTGCGGCGCAGTTGATCGCTGCCGTGGGGTAGAAGAACGGCGTGATGCCGAAGTCGGTGAGGGCCTTGTTGGCCGCGTTCAATGCGGCGAACGGATCGACGCTCGCGTCCTCGGCGACCGGGGTGCGTGAGTCGGCGATCGCGGTTGCGGCGTCCAGTGAGGCACCACCCTGTCCCTGCAGGTGCGGCGATCGCCTGCGCCAGCGGATCGGCCGGCGCCGGATCCGCTGCAGCAGTGGCGGGGACGAGCGAGCAATGGCCGCGCAGGGAGAGCGCGAGCGCGCCCGCCAAACGGCTGAGGCGACGAGACATGTGTGACTCCTGTGACTGATGTGGCTTATGTTGCGTGTGCGCTGATATCACCACACATCATCTGGGCGTCACAAGTTCCGAC
>NZ_BAOX01000047.1:0-23931 GCF_000813105.1 Rhodococcus sp. BS-15
CCACGCAGGAGTCGAAGCCCGCGGCTGACGCGGATTCCGAGAAGACCGAAGCGGCACCGGCCACAACCGATACTTCCGAGTCGGCCGCCACGGACGAGGTCGCCACTGCAACCGCCCCGGCCAGCGCTCCCGAGCGCACGCTCCGCGGCCCGACGCTCATTCCCGGTGCCTCCGTTGCCGGTGGACGGTACCGACT
Source organism: Rhodococcus sp. BS-15 (assembly GCF_000813105.1). Taxonomy (NCBI): domain Bacteria; kingdom Bacillati; phylum Actinomycetota; class Actinomycetes; order Mycobacteriales; family Nocardiaceae; genus Rhodococcus; species Rhodococcus sp. BS-15. The sequence goes on from NZ_BAOX01000047.1 coordinate 197, forward strand.
GCTGGCACCGCACGGCGGCGCGCGTGGACTCAAGTTCTGGCAGGCGCACGACGTCAAGCTCGATCGCGAGGTCGCGTTGACGTTCGTCGATGCCGATCAGCAGTCGACCGCCTCGACCGACGACCGCACTCAGGGGCCGCAGGCGATTCTCTCGCGCACGCTGCGTCTGGGTCGGATCAATTCGCCCGGCCTCGCCCGCGTGCTCGACGTGGTGCGTGGCAGCTCCGGCGGCATCGTCGTCGCAGAGTGGACTCCCGGTCGCTCACTGCGCGAAATGGCCGACACCGTGCCTGCACCCACCGGCGCAGCTCGTGCGATCAAGGTCCTGGCCGCAGCGGCCGAGGCAGCGCACCGCAGCGGAGGTGCCCTGTCGATCGATCACCCCGATCGAGTGCGCATCAGCTCGAGCGGCAATGCCGTCCTCGCCTTCCCGGCGACACTGGCCGACGCAGACCCCAGCTCGGACGTTCGCGGTCTCGGCGCGATGCTCTACGCCCTGATCACCGCCAAGTGGCCGCTGTCCGATACCACCGGCGGTGCCGTCGTATCCGGCGATGCAGCTCCGGCACGCAGCGTCGGTGGCATGCGCCCGGCCGACCGCGACGACAAGGGTGCCCCGCTCGAGCCGAGGCAGGTGCGTCCGGACGTTCCGTTCGAGATCTCCGCCGTCGCAGTGCGGGCATTGGAACAGAACAGCGGAATCCGCACCGCTGCCACCGTGCAGCACGTCCTCGATCAAGCAGCAGTGGTCAACGACAAGACCGATCTGATGCCGGCGCTGCGACTGGGACAGCGAGCGCCCGGTGCCAGTGGGCACTCGCTCGCCGATCCCGAGGAGATCGCCGCGGAGAAGGCCAAGTCGATGCGCACCAACATCGCCATCGCGGTACTCGGTGCCCTGACGGTGGTGGTGCTCGCGTTCGCCGGCTTCTGGCTGTTCACTTCGATTGCAGGCAACGACACCGACACTCCGCTCGACACCCAGGATTTCGGTCTCACCACTCCGGCCGAGGCACCGCCCGCAGCCGATCCCGCGGCACCCCCGGCTCCGACCGGAGGACCCGTGGCGCTGGACGACGTCAGCGTGTTCTCACCCCAGGGTTCCGCCGACAACCCGAGTACCGCCTCCAATGTGATCGACAACGACCCCAGCACAGCGTGGACGACCGACTCGTACTTCCAGCAGTTCCCGGCCCTCAAGAACGGCGTCGGGCTGCTCGTGTCCATTCCGTCCTCGACGCTGCAGAACGCGTGGATCGAATCGACGTCTCCGGGAACCGTCGTCGAGATCCGGTCGGCCCCGAACGACTCACCCAGCCTGAGCGACACCACTCTGCTCGGTGAAGCCACCCTGCAGAACGGCCGAACCGATATCGCCCTCACCGACGCGGAACCGACCGGGAACGTGCTCGTCTGGATCACCACGCTCGGTGAGCAGGGTGGCCGCATCGCCACCTCGATCTCCGGGATCGGTTTCGACTCCTAGATCGGGCATTCGGTAACCGATTCGGGCTCGTTTCGTACTTCGCGGTCTCGATGGCCTAGGCTCCCCCCAATGCGTTAACACGGGGGGAGCCGTTTTCGTATGACCGAACGTTTCGATTCGGCGCCAGGGGAGCGCACGGATGCGGAGCTTCTGGCTGCCCATGCGGCCGGGGAGCCGAACGCCTTCGCCACGCTGATCTACCGACATCACGAACATCTGTGGCTGACGGCTCGGCGCACCAGCTACACGCCCGAGGACGCCTCCGATGCTCTGCAGGAGGCCCTGCTCTCCGCCCATCGCACGGCCGGGTCGTTCCGCGCCGACGCCGCAGTCCGAAGCTGGTTGCACAAGATCGTCGTCAATGCCTGCCTCGACCGCATCCGCAGAAACAAGGCACGGCCGTCGGTTCCGTTGAGCGAGAACGAAAGTCACGAGCCGGTTTCACCGAGGGATCGGATCTCCGAGACGGAGACGAGCATTCTCGTCAGGCAGGCTCTGATGACGTTGCCACCAGATCAACGCGCAGCCGTGGTCATCGTGGACATGGAGGGTTTCTCGGTGGCCGACGCTGCCGCATTGCTCGGCGTTCCCACCGGTACCGTCAAGAGTCGATGCGCCCGCGGCCGGCTCAAGCTCTCGACGCAGCTCGCGTACCTGAAAGATGCAGGGAACCGAATCTGACCCTCTCGCGTCTATACCGTGTGAGAGAGAAAGCAGATTCGGCGAAGGGAGGCAGGAACGTGCCGTCGAGCACCGACGCTCCACAAGCCCCGTTCTCGCCGGAACTGCTCGCCGATCTGCATGCGGATGCACTTCCCGAGGACGTCAGCAGACGACTGTGGCCACTGGTTCGTCTCGACGAGGATTCGATGCGGATCCTCGCCGGTCTCGACGCCGTCTCGGCTCGACTGCACGAGGTGGGCGAGGACCCCACCGGGACGTTGCCGATTCCGCCCGACGTCGCCCAGCAGATCGATCGCACGCTCCACACGGTCGAGCAATCGGCCCCCGCGGCAGGCGTCGTCGTTCCGCTCCGTCCGCGAAGACGCCGTATCGTTCTCGGAACCGCAGCTGCCGCAGCACTTCTGGCGGCCGGCTCGGCTTCCGTCGTGGCAGTCCTGTACACCCCGAGCGAACCGGAATCGATCGCTGCCGACCCGTCCCAGCTTCCGGATACGTCTCTGGTGCTCGATTCCGCCGACCTCGATTCCGGTTTTGCGTTCAGCATCATCGGCAAGCGCGATCCCGGAGCGTTGGCCGATCCGGCCGACCTCGCTGCCTGTCTGCAGTCCAACGATGTGGATCCGGCCACCACCGTTCTCGGATCCAGCCGAGTGCGCGTCGACGGCCGAGACGGAACCCTGCTCGTCCTCGCCGGAGCACAGCCCGCACAGTTCATCGCCCTCGCTGTGGGCAACGACTGCGGCACCGCCAACCCGGACGTGCTGACGCGTCGTGATATCGGCTGACAGATCTCTCACCGGGGAACAACTCCCTCTAGGGTGGTGTTGACCAGATGTACGTCGACCGGCGTGTGCTGTGCGCACCTGGCTTTCGACGGTAAGTTCACGCCGCACAAGATCGGAAGGTCTGCATTGAGTACCCCCAAGGTTCACGATCTCATCATCGTCGGCTCGGGACCGGCCGGTTATACCGCCGGCGTCTATGCCGCACGGGCGGAACTGGAACCGATCCTGTTCGAGGGAACGCAGTTCGGCGGTGCGCTGATGACCACAACCGAGGTCGAGAATTTCCCCGGGTTCCGCGAGGGCATCATGGGCCCCGATCTGATGGAACAGATGCGCGAGCAAGCGCAGCGATTCGGTGCCGACATCCGGACCGAGGACGTCGAGGAGCTCGACCTGACGGGCCCGATCAAGACTGTCTCTGCCGGCGGCGAGACCTACCGGCTCGTGCGATCATCCTCGCCATGGGCGCAGCAGCTCGCTACCTGTCCATCCCGGGTGAGGAGAAGTTGCTCGGACGCGGCGTCAGCGCGTGTGCCACCTGTGACGGCTTCTTCTTCCGCGATCAGGACATCGCCGTCATCGGTGGTGGCGACTCGGCCATGGAGGAAGCGACGTTCCTCACTCGATTCGCCCGCAGTGTCACGATCGTGCACCGCCGCAGCGAGTTCCGTGCGTCGCGCATCATGCTCGAGCGCGCCAAGAACAACGACAAGATCCGCTTCCTCACCGATACCAAGGTGCTCGAGGTCCTCGGCGACACCAGCGTCACCGGACTATCGCTCGAGCACGCCGAAACCGGCGAGAAGACCACCCTGGACGTGACCGGAATGTTCGTCGCGATCGGCCACGATCCCCGCAACGAGCTGGTCAAGGGTCAGGTCGAGCTCGACGACGCCGGCTACGTCAAGGTCGCGTCGCCCTCTTCGGCCACCTCCGTCGAGGGCGTGTTCGCTGCCGGAGATCTCGTCGACCACGTGTACCAGCAGGCCATCACCGCTGCGGGTACGGGCTGCACCGCGTCGATCGACGCCGAGCGTTGGTTGGCCGAGCAGGGCGATATCACCACCAACACGCTCGAACACGCCGACCAACCGGTCGACGCCGTCAACGCCTGACAGGCACCGAGCCACCAACATCGAGGAGATAGAAAATGTCCGACGACAAGAGCACTGTCACCATCACCGACGCGTCGTTCGTCGACGATGTTCTGACCAGTGAGAAGCCCGTCCTGGTCGACTTCTGGGCCACCTGGTGCGGCCCGTGCAAGATGGTCGCCCCGGTTCTCGAGGAGATCGCGGCCGAGCACAAGGACAAGCTCACCATCGCCAAGCTCGACATCGACGCCAACCCGCAGGCCGCTCGCGACTTCAAGGTCATGTCGATTCCGACGATGATCCTCTTCCAGGGCGGCAAGCCGGTCAAACAAATTGTCGGCGCAAAGGGCAAGGCAGCGCTGCTCAAGGACCTCGAAGGCGTTATCTGACTCACCTGCACACAGTGTGGATTGCAGCGGAAGCCAGTCTTTCTGCGACAATCATCTGATGTGCCGATGCTTCGGCATCGGCACATCAGCCGCAAGGTGTGAGTGCCGTCGGAACGATCGAGAGGCTTTGTCGAGGATGCAGGAACTCAGTCACGGCGATTCCGGACCCGCCGTCGCCGAGGTCCGCGGCACTCTGTCGGCACTCGGCTTTCTTCATGAGGCGGTAGTTCCCCCCAGGTCCGATGGCCGACGGCCACTGGACGGCTCCCGGTTCGGTGTTCGACGGTGCCCTCGGAGGTGCCGTGCGCGCCTTTCAGCAACACCGCGGCCTGTTGGTCGACGGTGTGGTCGGCCCGGCCACGTATCGCGCGTTGAAAGAAGCCTCGTACCGCCTCGGCGCTCGAACCCTCATCTACCAGCTGTCCGCTCCGCTGTACGGCGACGACGTCGCCTCGTTGCAAACGAGACTCCAGGATCTCGGCTTCTACAGCGAACGCGTCGACGGCTTCTTCGGTCCCCGCACACACGAGGGTCTGTCCTCGTTCCAGCGCGAGATCGGACTCTCCCCGGACGGCATCTGTGGGCCGGCGACTCTGCGTTCTCTCGATCTTCTCGGAACACGCGTCACCGGTGGATCGCCGCACGCCATGAGCGAGGAAGAACTCGTTCGTAAGTCCGGACCACAGTTGACCGGCAAGCGCATCGTCATCGACCCCGATCTCGGCGGAGCAGACACCGGACGCATCGTCGACGGAGCTTTCGGCCGCGTCTCCGAATCCGAGATTCTGTGGGATCTGGCCAGTCGACTCGAGGGCCGCATGGCCGCGACCGGAATGGAGACCTTCCTTTCCCGTGCGCGCGGAACCAATCCCTCGGTCGCCGACCGCGCCGAGACCGCCAATGCCTGGGGCGCCGATCTGATGATCTCGTTGCGCTGCGCATCGAGCACCAGCCCGTGGCCAACGGCGTAGCAAGTTTCCACTTCGGTAACTCGCACGGATCCACCTCGATGATCGGTCAGGTACTGACCAGCTACGTGCAACGTGAAATCGTCGCCCGCACACCGCTTCTGGACTGCCGCAGCCATGGCCGCACGTGGGATCTGTTGCGCCTGACCAACATGCCGACCATTCAGATCGACCTCGGCTACCTCACCAACGAATCCGACGTCGAGGTGCTCAGCGACCCGCGGTTCCGCGACATCATCGCCGAAGCGATTCTGATCGCCGTCAAGCGTCTGTACCTACTCGGTCAGGACGATCAGCCGACCGGAACGTTCACCTTCGCCGAGTTGCTCGCCGAAGAACTCGCTGCCTCCGATCGTCCCTGAGCTACCGCGCACGAACGCGTCGCGGTGAGTGGTCAGCGCGCCCCGACCGTCGACTTCTGCTCGATGTCGACAACGGAGATGCTGGCCGCGATCAGCAACTGCTCGAGTGCAGATTCGACGTCCTGCTTCCACCCGTGATCGCGATCGAGCTCGAGCCGGAGTCTCGGGAATCTGTGGTGGGGAGCAATCACCTCGAACCCCACCTTCTCGAGAAAATCCGCTTCGATCATGCACGTCGACGCCGAACATGTCAGTTGGGCGGTGGCGTTGGGAACCGCCGCAGCATCGTCGGCGTTGCGCCGAATACCGAACGCCTCCAGAGCGCGAACTCCACGATTGACGAGATCGCCCACGACCGCCTGGATCAACGTGGCCGAATGCATGTCGGCGTCGTCCGGGGAGTCGATCCGGAGTTGGGTCAGTAGAACTGCATCGTGGCTGACGGGCGAAGTCGGGAACGTACCCGCGCGGGGAACTGCTCGGGGTGGGCAGTAGAGCGCGCAGCCGATCGTCCTACCGTCCACGGACAGCAACTGCCCACACGATCCCCACTCGAGCATGATCGTCGACAGCCATACTTCGTTCTCGAACTCGAGATCGACCGACGAACTCTCCGACGCGGGATCGAGTACCCAGAAGCTGCACCGCCGCGAATGCGTCGGCAAATGCTCGAACGAACCGAGCGTCACTCCGGTCACCATCGCCGACACCACTTACCTCAGCCTTCGTGCACTCGTCTTACGCGAGAATTCCCGATTCGCTCCTCGACAAGGATGTCACACGGGTCGTTCCGCAGGCTCCACTCCTGCGATCCGATAACCTGACCTGTCGAGCCGACCGAATCTTTCAAATGTGTTATATCACAATACTTTTCGAGCAAATTACGAACTTTCGAGACCGTCTTCGACCGAGCTACGTCACAGTGACGTTTCTACCGCGTATGACTGGTCCTGAAAATTCACCGCTACTTTTTCTTCTGTGCTTCCATCATCTCGACGATCCTCTGGAGGTCGTCGACCGAACCGAATTCGACCACGATCTTGCCTTTTCGCTTGCCGAGACTGACCGTCACCCGCGTATCGAACGAATCCGAGAGGCGATCGGCGACGTCCTGGAGGCCCGGCATCTGAATCGGCTTGCGCCGGGGCGCCGGTTCCGGGCTCTTTCCGTCCTCCCGATTGGCGAGGGTGACGGCCTCTTCGGTGGCGCGAACGGAGAGACCTTCGGCGACGATTCGCGCCGCCAACGACTCCTGCGCATCCGACCCAGCGTCCAACGACAGCAACGCGCGGGCATGGCCGGCCGACAGAACTCCGGCCGCCACTCGTCGCTGCACGGGAATCGGCAGCTTCAACAGACGAATCATGTTGGTGACGACCGGACGTGATCGACCGATTTTCGCGGCCAACTCCTCGTGCGTGACGTCGAATTCCTCGAGCAGTTGTTGGTACGCGGCCGCTTCTTCGAGCGGATTGAGCTGCACCCGATGGATGTTCTCGAGCAAGGCATCGCGCAACATCGCGTCGTCCGCGGTCTCCCGAACGATCGCAGGGATCGACTCGAGGCCGGCTTCCTGGCTTGCACGCCACCGACGCTCGCCCATGACGAGCTGATATTTTGCGTCACCGGCGGCAGCAGAACCCGATACGAGACGAACCACGATGGGCTGCATGAGCCCGAATTCACGAATCGAGTGAACCAGTTCGGCCAACGACTCGTCGTCGAAGACGTGTCTCGGCTGCTTCGGATTGGCTTCGATTCGATCCGGTGCGATCTCGCGATAGACGGCACCGACGGGGGAGAGGTCGTCTCCACTCAGTACCGGAGGTGTCGGAGTGGGTGCCGTTGCAGTCTCGGTGAGATCGTCTGCCGGTGCGGTTCGTTTCGGCTTGGTGGACGTGTCCGGACGGTCCTTGGCGTTGCGATCCGCGCCGATGATCACGTCTGCCGCGGCATTGCCCAGGCGTGGTCCGGCATCAGGTCCGGTGGGGATGAGTGAGGCCAGGCCGCGACCCAGACCACCCTTACGTGTCGAACTCATCTGCTCACTTCTTCCGTGCTTCGTCGATGCCGGCCGATCGGGCAGCGAGCTCTCGTCCGGCGTCCAGGTAACTCATCGCACCACGTGAACCGGGGTCGTAGTCCAGCACCGTCATGCCGTACCCGGGAGCCTCGGATACCTTCACACTGCGAGGAATGACGGCGCGCAAGACGGCGTCCCCGAAGTGCTTGCGTACCTCTTCCGCGACCTGGTCTGCCAACTTGGTTCGCCCGTCGTACATCGTCAGGATCACGGTGGAGACGTGGAGTTCAGGATTCAGATGCGACTGCACCAGCTCGATATTGCGGAGCAGCTGACCCACACCTTCGAGCGCGTAGTACTCGCACTGAATGGGGATCAGTACCTCGGTCGCAGCGACGAGCGCGTTGACCGTCAGCAGACCGAGCGATGGCGGGCAGTCGATCAGGATGAAGTCCGCATCGATGCCGGCGAGCTCCTCCACGGACAGCGCCGTCTTGAGGCGCCCTTCGCGGGCGACCATCGACACCAACTCGATCTCGGCTCCGGCGAGGTCGATGGTTGCCGGGATGCAGAACAACCTGTCGCTGTGCGGGCTCTTCTGCACGGCGTCCTTGGCGCTCACCTCGCCGATGAGGACCTCGTAGCTCGACGGCACACCCGAGTGATGCTCGACGCCCAATGCGGTGCTGGCGTTGCCCTGGGGGTCGAGATCGACCACCAGAACCGTCAGGCCTTGGAGCGCAAGAGCGGCAGCCAGGTTCACGGCGGTCGTCGTCTTCCCGACGCCACCCTTCTGATTGGCGATCGTCAGCATGCGTCGCTTCGCCGGCTTCGGCAGCGATACGGATCCGGGATGCAGAACCTGGCTGGCTCGATGTGCCGCAGCGCCGATGGGGGTGTCGTTCGGTGAGATCGCATTGGTGTACTCGAACCCGGAGTTGGCCGTCACCCCCGACTTGTCCTCCGAGTTGTTCGACGAGTTCTTCTTGGACGCTGTTTCACGTGAAACAGCGGGATCGGACCCACCCGACATATGTGCTCCTTAGTGCGGAACTGACTGTGTTCAATACGATCGATCGGATCGAGCGCGGGACGTATGAGCCCACGATCGAAATCAGTGACGACTCAGTCTCCGCGGCTCACGCACCGCTCTGACGACGATGGTGGGAGTGGGCAACAGTCCCACTCCACACTCCACTACCTCCAGCTTGCCAGCACCCATCCGAGTGAGGGAAGTCCGGTCTCGTTCGATCTCTTCTCCGGCGCTCGAACCCTTCAGAGCCAACATCCGACCGTGCTCGTGGACCAGAGGAAGCGACCACTTGGCGAGCTTCTCCAATGGCGCCACTGCCCTCGACGTGACCACGTCGGCACCGCCAGCTTCCTTCTTGACGCCGGGCTGCTCCGCGCGGCCACGCACGACCAAGATGTTCAGATCGTGTTCCTCGATGAACTCGGCGAGATAGACGGTTCTGCGCAGGAGGGGCTCGACGAGAGTCACACGCAGATCTGGTCGCGCGATTGCCAGCGGGATCCCGGGCAAGCCCGCGCCACTACCGATATCCACGACGGTCTCGCCCTCATCGATGAGCTCACCGATCGCCGCACAGTTGAGGATGTGTCGCTCCCAGAGCCGTGGAACTTCACGCGGTCCGATGAGGCCTCGCTCGACTCCCGCCGTTGCCAACGAGTCGTGATACCTCCGCGCCAACTCCAGCCGATCACCGAAGATCTGCTCTGCCACGGCCATCAACTGATTGCTATCCGAGCCTTCTTGTTCCACGTGAAACATCTTCCCGTGCCCGGGCGCGGAACGCCAAACGACATCGCTGTAACTCGACGGATCGCGACATTCACACCTCGATCAGCGACAGGGAGGGGCACCATGCGAGCGACTTTCGGACGGAGGCGTGACGATGCACGAATGGGGAGCCATTCCGAGGTTCGGCCGAATCGGTCCAAGCGGATCGAACTGCCGGTCCCGTCGGCGACTCGAGATCTCCCGACCCCACGTCATGTTTCACGTGAAACTTCTCGTCCGACGGCTCGCAGCCGTCCGGCTATCGCGCAACGACTCGATGGGTGACGCGCTACCCGACTGCCCGACAAATCGATAGGAGATGAGCAGACGTAGTCGATCGGTTTGAACCGCCCTCGTCGGCAGACGACGGAAGTCGACGGGTAGCTATCGACGCTTTCTTCACCATCACCTCGGTCCCGATCCCTCGTGGAGATTCACCCCGCCGCCGAACGCATCCATGTCTATGGCTGACTACCTCGATACGACTGGCCATCGATGACAATGTTTCACGTGAAACTCAATCACCGTCGACTCAGTCCCCAGTGTTGTCCGGGCGCGCCGTCGATCGCCAGCGGGCAGCCGATGGACACCCGAAGAAATTGCTCTCGGCCTCCATGACAGCGCCGGGCTCACGGTTGGACACACAGTCGCCTCGATGAACGGTCGGTCATGATCCACCGCGAAGACGTTCTGCACACCATCGATCTCCATCCTGAACCCGGCCGGGGGAGGGGACCGACACGAGTCCGTTCTCGATCGCATCATCATCGACTCGAGTACACGGACGCTGGATCCGAACTCGATCCGCATCTTCATCTCGTCCGGCTCGGCCCACTGGCTCGACAGCCTTACACCGTCGACCGACAAGCGATCGCCACGAGGGCAACTGTCCCGGCCGCACAACATCAGGCCGAGTGGTCTCCCTGCACAGAGACCGTCGAAATTCCGACCGGCAAGCAGAGCGATCAATTCGCTACGCAGACGTGGTTGCCTCGCCGACATGTAAACGTCTCGAGAGATTGGCGAGTGGCGTCATCCCCGCATTGGGATCGTCCCTGTGTCTCCAGTCGCCGACTATGTCTCTTCGACCGGCAGGCCCGACTCTCACAACCGTCGAGACCTATCGACGGTGACGGTGTCAGTGATCGAGCCTGGCGTCGTGGACTGCTTTGTCGTGCTGATCGCCGGATCCCAAAAAGCCGATCTGGACCGGTGTTCGAATCGGCAGTGAACGCCGGAGAAGATCCGACTCGCGTTGCCCTCTCGGTTCGACGGCACCGACTTTTCGATCGCTGCGTTCGCCGATCTTTCGCAGAATCATTTCGATTTTGTTTTCACGTGATGGGCCCAAACGATCCGCGGCCAATCAGCATCGCAATGTTTCACGTGAAACCGGTGGTATTGCGGTCCGTCTCGGAAGGCCCACCAAACCTCCCGTTCCTACACCCGCGTACCGCGCATCGCTCCGATCGAAAGTCTCCAATGGGTAGAACGAACCCCTCGTTTCACGTGAAACAAATCCGAACAACGTGTGCTCGATGTCGACGCGTCACCTCGTCTTTGCCGTCACAGTGACGAAAGCGCAGTGCATGACTGGATCTTGCGAATCCGGCGAGAAAATCGATCGAACCGGCAACATCGTCGTCTACCCGGCGTGCAAATTACATCCATGACATTCATCCGAGAGTTCCGCTACATCCGGATACAACGATGGCCCCCACCGAAGTGGGGGCCATCGACTGCGAAACTCTGTTTACGCCTTGACGACGACTACTCGCCGAGCCGGCTCGACGCCGGTGCTTTCGCTCGCGACGCCGTCGATCTTGGCGACCGCGTCGTGCACGATCTTTCGCTCGAACGGAGTCATCGGGGTCAGTTCTTCGCGCTCACCGGATTCGAGTACCCGGCGCGCTGCTTCGGCACCGAGGTTGCCGAGTTCGGTACGCCGATTCGCACGCCAGCCGGCGACGTCGAGCATCAGCTTGCTGCGCTCACCCGTCGACTGCTGAACGGCCAACCGAGTCAGCTCCTGCAGTGCGTCGAGAACTTCACCCTTGCGGCCCACGAGCTTGGCGAGATCGTCGCCGCCGTCGATGCTGACGATGGCGCGGTCACCCTCCACGTCGAGATCGATGTCCCCGTCGAAGTCCAGGACGTCGAGCAGTTGTTCGAGGTAGTCGCCCGCGATCTCGCCTTCCTCGACCAGATAATCCTCGTCGTCCTCGTCCTCATCGTCGGACACGTCGTCGGTCTTGTCCTCCACGACGCCCGAGTCCTCGGATCCCTCGACCACGGGAGTCTGGACTGCCTCCACGTCGCCTGCACTCACCTGATCGGCCTCGACCACCACGTCACTTGCTCCATCTCCGGATACCGCACCGGCTGTCTGTACTTCGTCGTTCTGAGCTTCTTCTACGTCCGCTGCCATGTTCGTCCTTCTCTCGACGTGTCGGTCAGCGCCGCTTGCGCTTGGTCGACTTGTTCCGGTTCGCCTGCGGTCTCGGCTTGGCCGGCGTCGCGGCACCGGTCGTCGGACCGGAAATGCCCTCGCCGGTTTCCGCCGTGGACGTATCGCTTGTCGGCGTCATCTTCGAGAGCTTGGGGCGTGCACCAGGCTTCGGCTTGGTGGTCGACACGGGCTTCACACCGGGCTTCGGCGCATTCTCGGAACGCTTCTCCACCGCGGCTGCGGCCTTCGCGGCTTCTTCCTTGTCGATCTTTCCGAACACGAGGTGCTGCTGGGCGTAGGTCCAGGTGTTGTTGCTGACCCAGTACAGCAGGATCGCGACGGGCAGCAGGGCACCGAACACGAGAACGCCGAGCGGGAAGACATAGAGGGCGAGCTTGTTCATGATCGCGGACTGCGGGTTCGCCGCTGCCGCTTCGCTCTGACGTGCAACCGAAGCACGCGAGTTCATGTGCGTCATGATCGCCGCGACGATCATCAACGGGACCGAGACGGCCACGATGACCCACGTCGACGGGATGGTCGCGTCGGGGCCCACTGCGAATGCGTTGAGCTGATCCTGCGGCATCGTGATCCACGCCGAGATCGGGGCACCGAACAGTCGAGCGTCCAGGAAGGACTGCACATCGGCCACGTTGAACGCGTAGTTCGACAGCTCGCGGTTCTCCTCGGGAGTCAACCCGAGCTGACCGAAGCCGGTACCGGTGCGGTTGAACGAGCGCAGCACGTGGAACAGGCCGATGAACACCGGTGCCTGGGCCAGCACCGGAAGGCAGCCCATCAGCGGATTGAAGCCGTGCTCCTTCTGGAGCTTCTGCATCTCGACGGCCATCTTCTGCTTGTCTTTGCCGTACTTCTTCTGCAGAGCCTTGATCTGCGGCTGTAGCTCCTGCATCTGCCGCGTGGTGCGGACCTGCTTGACGAAGGGCTTGTACAGAATCAGGCGGAGGGTGAAGACCAGGAAGACGACGGACAGTGCCCAGGCGAACCCATTGCTGGGATCCTGGAACACAAAGCCGAAGACCTTGTGCCACACCCAGAGAATCCAGGCAACCGGGTAGTAAATGAAGTCGAGCACGGCTCTATGTACTCCTCTGTTCTTCCACTCGCGCGAGATCGTGGTGTTCTTCGGTTTCGGTCGGTTCGGTGACGATCGCGCGCCACCTACCGGGTTCGGGTACCGGGTCCCAGCCTCCAGAGTGCCAGGGAGCACATTTGAGGAGGCGGACGACTGCCAGCAAAGAGCCCTTCGTAATCCCGTGCACCTGGAGCGCCTCGATGGCGTATTCACTGCAGGTGGGGGAGAAGCGACAGGTGGGAGGTCTTATCGGGGACACGTAGGTCCGGTACAACCCGATGATGTAGACGAGTGTTCGAGCAGGAATGGAACGAAGGTTGCCCATGAATGTCATGACGGCGGACCCTTCGGAGCTTCGAGAAGACCGAGCTTCTTCAATCCTGAACGCAGTTGAATCAATAGATCTGCCGAGGACGCCCGCGCGGCTCCGGGCAGTGCGCGGATCACCACGTCGGTGGTCTCGGGGAGCTCACCGATAACGTCGGTACAGATATGCCGAAGCCGGCGCGCAACTCGATGACGAGTTACGGCCGGCCCGACTGCCTTGCTGACGATCAATCCGAATCGTGGCCCGCGAACGGTCGATGCGATGTCCTGTTCGTCACGCACGACGACGTGAACCACAAGATCCGATCTACCCATTCGGCGTCCTCGACGCACCGCTACGGAGAAATCACGTGCTCGGTGTAGTCGATTCGGCTCAGGAAGCATCCCGAGCTCCAAGCTTCGGACGAACAGATATCAGGCTGTGAGTTCTTTACGGCCCTTGCCGCGACGTGCGGAAACGATTGCACGACCCGCACGGGTACGCATACGAAGACGGAAGCCATGAACGCGCGCGCGGCGGCGATTGTTCGGCTGGAACGTCCGCTTGCCCTTGGCCACGGTCAACACTCCTCGAGATTGAAAAGACGCCGATCTGTCGGCGACTTCTGGAAAGGTTCCTAGCGAGTCCGGATGGACTCGCTTGCCTCCCGAGCGAGAAATCCGAGTGAAGACAGACTGTAAGCAGCCAGCAAGCATCGGCCACCTCGCTATTGGGTGACTGTTCGAGAGTACTGATCGAGTCACCGCCGGTCAAACTCGCGCTCGAGCGGTCAGTGCCGTCGTTCATACACAGGCAGTGCCGGTTTCCGGCCACCGACGGTGTGATACTCGCCGAAATAGCCGCCGAACGACCGCGCGCTACGACACAAGTCCACCGATCGCACTACAGACAGTCGACATCGGTGCAGGTCAGACTGGCGTAATTGTCATAGCACGAGCCGCAACCCGTTCTGGGGTCACATCGGTGTCGTTTATCCACACCTGTGGATAATTGTGTGGAAACACAGTTCAGGTGGCATATTCGTACCTTGCGGGGTCCACCAACGGACCCTGGTCTCGGCCGCAGCGACGCACGAACGACGACGCTATCCGACGTCGTTGCCGCGCGGGTACGAAACGGCGCGCGGATTCATGCGTCGAACACCGCCCGAGACCAATGCTCGACGACGGAGGGCCCAACGTGAACGACGATCCGGATGCGCTCGCGCGCATCTGGCCCGAGGTGGTCGCGGAGCTCACATCCGACCGACACAGTGGGTCGCCGCTGACCAAAGGCCAGAAGGCCTGGCTCGCTCTGGTCAAACCGCTGACCTTGACGCAGGGGTTCGCGCTGCTCGCAGTCCCGTCGACCTTTGCGCAGGAAGCGATCGAACGAGATCTTCGCGAACCGATCCTCGGCGCCCTCGGGCGTCATCTGGGACAGGGTGTCGAGGGACTCGGAGTGCGTATCTCGGCTCCCGAAGACGAGAAAATCGACTCCGAGCGATCGACGTACCCCGATGCCGCAAGCTCTCCGACCTACCGGCGACGCATCCTGACCAGCAGAGACGACGAGCCGTCGGACTCCGAGACGGCAGACTACGAAGAGGTCGACGACGAACGCGAGGCTCTCGCCAGCGTCCAGAACTCGTGGCCGACGTATTTCACGAAGCCTCCCGATTCGACGCCGCCGTCCTCGGGTGCCAACAGCCTCAACTCGAAGTACACCTTCGACACGTTCGTCATCGGTGCCTCCAATCGGTTCGCACACGCAGCCGCGGTGGCGATCGCCGAAGCACCTGCTCGCGCGTACAACCCACTGTTCGTGTGGGGGGCGTCGGGACTGGGCAAGACTCACCTGCTGCACGCGGCCGGCCACTACGCGCAGCGACTGTTCCCGGGCATGCGCGTGAAATACGTCTCGACCGAGGAATTCACCAACGACTTCATCAACAGTCTTCGAGACGACCGCAAGGTGGCGTTCAAGCGCCGCTACCGGGAGACCGACGTGCTGCTCGTCGACGACATCCAGTTCATCGAGGGCAAGGAAGGCATCCAGGAGGAGTTCTTCCACACCTTCAACACCTTGCACAACGCGAACAAACAGATCGTCGTCTCGTCCGACCGACCACCGAAGCAGTTGGCCACGCTCGAGGAGCGGCTTCGTACCCGCTTCGAGTGGGGCCTGATCACAGATGTGCAGCCGCCCGAGCTCGAGACGCGTATCGCCATTCTGAGCAAGAAGGCTCGGATGGACCGGCTCGATGTGCCGCACGACGTGCTCGAGCTCATCGCCAGCCGAATCGAACGCAACATTCGTGAGCTCGAAGGCGCCCTCATTCGAGTGACGGCCTTCGCATCGCTCAACGGACAAGCACTCGACCTCACTCTGGCCGAGGTTGTTCTGCGCGATCTGATCCCCGATTCGTCGAGTCTGGAGATCAATGCGGCCACGATCATGGCCGTGACAGCGGAGTACTTCAACACCTCCATCGAGGACCTGTGCGGGCCGGGCAAGGCCAGAGCACTGGCCATGGCCAGGCAGATCGCCATGTATCTCTGCCGCGAGCTCACCGATCTGTCGTTGCCCAAGATCGGCCAGACGTTCGGTCGCGACCACACGACGGTGATGTACGCGGACAAGAAGATTCGCAAGGAGATGACCGAGCGTCGCAAGGTGTACGACCAGGTTCAGGAGCTGACCGCGCGGATCAAGCAGCGCTCGAAGCGGTAGCCGACCGGGCACGAACGAACGCAGAAGACGGCACCGAATCCCATCGCGGGTTCGGTGCCGTCGCTGTATCTCGTCATTCGCCGGACCGATTTTCGACGCGAATCCGATGAATTTTCGAGGCGTCGACCATTGATTCACACCTGTGGATAACCATGTGGACAACATCGAAGTTCTGGGGATGGAGTGTGGGCGCCTGTGCACCGATGTGATTCGTCCACAGGCAGCGGTTCGTCAACCACGAATTGGTCCCGAGTTCATCCCCACGACACCACGCTCGGCCACCAGCGGATCGAATGGTCCGTGCACAGATTCCACAGGACCTATTAATACTTCTGTTTTCTCCTTGAAAGAACTTCTTTGAAAACAGGTGTTGGGGAACGATCCGTTCACAGGCCCTCCGAGATCACCCGAATCCCATGTTCGGCGAGACCCTCGCGCTTCCGTCTTCGGTTCGGAGGGCATACGGTGTGCTTGCGCTGGATGTGCCACACTCGTCGTTGCATCGGTTCGAGCCGCAACCATCGTGGTTGCATCGCTCCGGCCGTGACACCGAACGCCACCGAACGAGAGGAAATGCCGAGCGATGGAGCTTGGAAGTTTGAAGTTTCGCGTTGCTCGTGAAGATTTTTCCGATTCCGTCGCGTGGGTGGCCCGTAGCCTGCCGTCCCGGCCGCCCGTTCCCGTCCTCGGTGGAGTTCTTCTTGCCGCCGACGAGCAGGGTCTGACGGTCTCCGGGTTCGACTACGAGGTCTCCGCTCAGGTCAAGGTGTCGGCCGAAGTTGCCACTGCCGGCCGAGTTCTGGTGTCGGGCAAGCTACTTGCCGACATCACGAAGTCGTTGCCGAACAAGCCGGTCGACGTCACGGTCGACGGAACCCGCGTTCTGGTCAACTGCGGCAGCGCCAAGTTCTCGCTGCCCACGATGCCGGTGGAGGACTACCCGCAGCTCCCCGAGCTGCCCACCAACACCGGTTCGCTGGCCGGTGACGTCTTCTCCGAGGCCATCGCCCAGGTCGCCATTGCGGCGGGCAAGGACGACACGCTTCCGATGCTCACCGGTATTCGCGTGGAGATCGACGGCACCAACGTCGTTCTCGCTGCCACCGACCGTTTCCGGTTGGCGGTTCGAGAGGTGGAGTGGACTCCCGCCGG
Source organism: Rhodococcus sp. BS-15 (assembly GCF_000813105.1). NCBI lineage: Bacteria > Bacillati > Actinomycetota > Actinomycetes > Mycobacteriales > Nocardiaceae > Rhodococcus > Rhodococcus sp. BS-15. The sequence goes on from NZ_BAOX01000047.1 coordinate 17,526, forward strand.
CGCCGACACCACCACTGAGGTGCTGATCCCGGCCAAGACCCTCTCCGAATCTGCGAAGACGCTCGGCGGCAACGCCGGCTCACCCGTCGAACTCGCTCTGGGTTCCGGATCGTCCATCGGTAGCGACGGCCTGCTCGGCATCGTCAGCGACGGGCGCCGCACCACCACTCGTCTGCTCGACGCCGAATTCCCGAAGTTCCGTCAGTTGCTGCCGGCCGAACACACCGCGGTGGCGACCCTCGAGATCGCGTCGCTGATCGAGGCCATCAAGCGTGTGGCTCTCGTTGCCGAGCGTGGAGCCCAGGTTCGCCTGGAATTCAACGCGGAGGGCGTGTTGCTGTCCGCGGGCGGCGACGATGCAGGCCGCGCCGAGGAGGCACTGCCTGCCGATTTCCAGGGTGAGGCCCTGACCATCGCCTTCAACCCCGGCTACCTCATCGACGGACTGTCGTCACTGCACAGCGAGAAGGTCACGTTCGGATTCACGACGCCGAGCCGGCCCGCAGTGCTGCGGCCGACCTCGGACGAGGAACTCGTTCCCGACGACGCAGGCAAGTTCGCGGCGCCGCAGTCCGAGTACACGTACTTGCTGATGCCGGTCAGGCTGCCGGGCTGATCCGGTCTGGTTACTGTTGAACCCGCGGGAACTTTCGCACCTGACACAGACAAGGACGCCTCATCATGCAGCTGGGCTTGGTCGGTCTCGGAAAAATGGGCTTCAACATGCGCGAGAGACTGCGCGAGCACGGTCACGAGGTCATCGGCTACGACCCCCGACCCGAGGTGACCGATACTCCGTCACTGGCCGGTCTTGCGCAGTCGTTGACGGCGCCTCGGGTGGTGTGGGTGATGGTTCCGTCGGGCAAGATCACTCGCGATACCGTCACCGGTCTGGCGGATGTGCTCGAGCCGGGCGATCTGGTGATCGACGGCGGCAACTCTCGCTTCACCGATGACAAGCCCAATGCAGAACTGTTGGATGCCAAGGGAATCGGTTACATCGATGCCGGAGTATCCGGTGGCGTCTGGGGCCTGAAGAACGGTTACGGCCTGATGGTCGGTGGTCAGGACGAGCACGTCGCCCGTGCGATGCCGATCTTCGATGCGTTGCGTCCCGAGGGCGAGCGCGCGGACGGCTTCGTGCATGCCGGTCCGGTCGGTGCCGGTCACTACTCGAAGATGGTGCACAACGGCATCGAGTACGGGTTGATGCAGGCCTACGCCGAGGGTTACGAGATCCTCGAAGCCGAAGAACTCGTGCAGGACGTGCAAGGCGTGCTGCGGGCCTGGAGCAAGGGCACGGTCGTGCGGTCGTGGCTGCTCGATCTGTTGGTCGAAGCTCTCGGTCAGGATCCGGAGTTCAGCGAGATCTCCGGGTACACCGAGGATTCCGGTGAAGGACGCTGGACCGTCGAGGAAGCCATCCGTCACGCTGTCCCGGCGCCGGTGATCTCCGCGGCGCTGTTCGCGAGATTTGCGTCGCGGCAAGAGGATTCGCCTGCAATGAAGGCTGTCTCTGCACTGCGGAACCAGTTCGGCGGGCATGCGGTCAAGAAGGCCGATGCCGACGAGACGCTGCGCGCCCCGGCGCCGAAGAACACCGAGTAAGTGTTCGTCCGGTCTCTGCAGCTACACGATTTCCGATCCTGGGACGACCTCACCGTCGACCTCGGACCGGGCTCGACCGTGTTCGTAGGGCCCAACGGACACGGCAAGACCAATCTGCTCGAGTCGCTCAATTACCTGTCGACGTTGTCCTCCCATCGTGTGTCCTCGGACGCTCCTATGATTCGGGCAGGCGCCGCCAAGGCGTTCGTGGGCAGCGCCGTGGTCAATCACGGTCGGGAACTGATCATCGATGTGGAGCTTCTCGAAGGCAGGGCCAACAAGGCTCGGATGAACAGATCACCGCTGCGGCGCCCCCGCGAGATCCTGGGCGTGTTGCAGAGTGTGCTGTTCGCTCCCGAGGATCTCTCGCTCGTCCGCGGCGATCCCGGCGAGCGACGACGCTATCTCGACGAGCTGCTCACCACTCGTATTCCTCGAATGGCCACTGTCCGTGCCGATTACGACAAGGTTCTGCGGCAACGTTCGGCTCTGCTCAAGACGGCGAGTGGGTCGTTGCGCCGCGGATCGTCGTCGGGCGACGGCGCGAGTGCCCTTGCCACGTTGGACGTCTGGGACGGTCATCTCGCGGCGCACGGAGCTCGATTGCTCGCTGCCAGAATAGCTTTGGTGCACGAGCTGATGCCTTTCGTGCAACAGGCCTACAGTTCGATCGCGCCGGAATCGCGGTTGGCTGCGGTCGCCTATCGCTGCAGTCTGGCCGATGCGCTCCCGCCGGAGTTCTCCGATGCCGATCGTGCCCCCGAAACCGATGACATCGAGGTGTTGGAAGCTGCTTTCCTGCATCAACTTTCGGTGATGAGACAGCGTGAGATCGAACGCGGGGTGTGCCTGGTGGGACCGCACCGCGACGACCTGGAGTTGATGCTCGGTGATCAACCGACCAAAGGCTTTGCCAGCCATGGTGAATCGTGGTCGTATGCACTGTCGTTGCGGCTCGGCTCCTTTGCGTTGTTGCGGGAGGACGGTACGGACCCGGTCCTGATGCTCGACGACGTGTTCGCCGAGCTCGACCGAAAGAGGCGCGCGGCGCTGGCGACGGTGGCCGCCGGCGCAGAGCAGGTCCTCATCACGGCGGCGGTACCGGAGGACGTACCTCCCGAACTCGATGCAAGGCGCTACGGGGTCGAGGCAACGCAGAACTCGGATTCCGGTGCAGCAGGCCGTATCTCGCGCATCTCCGAGTTGTCGGACGATACCGGAATCGCACGTTCGGAAGGTGAGGATCGATGACCGACGACGACGCGACGTCCCCGGGCAACGGTGAGGTACCGGAATTGAAAGGCGTCGATCTGGCGCGTCGAGCACTCGAGGACGCCCGGGCCGCAGCCAAGGCCAGTGGCAAATCGGTGGGGCAGGGACGGTCGTCGCCCACCGGCGGAGTTCGAGCACTGCGGGGCCGTCGTAGACGCGGTTGGTCGGGAGCCGGGCCCGACGACCGTGATCCGCAGGCCTTCGGGGCATTGGCGAACTCGATCGCGTCCAAGCGTGGGTGGTCGGCCAAGGTGTCCGAGGGTGCGGTGCTGGGCCGGTGGCCCAGCGTGGTGGGTGAGGACATCTCGGCTCACGCGGATCCCACCGGTCTCAAGGACGGAGTGTTGAGCATTTCGGCGGAGTCCACGGCGTGGGCGACACAGTTGAGGCTGATGCAATCGCAGATTCTGGCCAAGATCGCAGCGGCCGTCGGTCACGGCGTGGTGACCTCTCTGCGCATCACCGGTCCGACGACGCAGAGCTGGAGAAAGGGCGAGCGTCACGTGCGTGGACGGGGCCCACGTGACACGTACGGATAGTGAGACGTCCCAACGATGGCTTCTCGAACCGGCTGGTCCAGGTGATCCTCAACAGATGTTGGGGCCAGTGTTGCTGTGACATGGTCGATGTGCGTAGCGTGATTCGCGACACTCAGCGGTCGGGGGATCGATGAAGATGTTCTACGCGGCCATCGGACGAGGAGAAGTTGTGTCTGCACCAACGAAGAAGGCATCGACAGCGGCCGTCGATGTGGACGGAACCCCGAAGACCGTGTCATTCTGCATGCTCGAAATGTCGAGTTCGACTGGGAATCTCTGCCGCTGCACTACATGGACGGCAACCCACTCGCGACTCACCTGATCAACGTGATGCACCTGCTCCTGCCCGAGGGTGAGGAATGGTTCGTGCGCACGTTCAAGGAAGCGCTGCCGCTCATCCACGACGATCAGCTGCGCGACGACGTGATCGGATTCATCGGCCAGGAAGCCATGCATGCGCAGGCGCACACCGATGTCCACGATCAGCTGCGGGCGCACGGCATCGATGTCGATCCGTACGTCGATCAGATGAAGTTCCTGTTCGGCCGCGCCCTCGGCAACAGGTCCGGGCACGGCCAGAACAGTCTGGTCGAGCGTCTCGCCCTCATTGCCGCCGCCGAGCACTTGACCGCCTTCCTCGGCGATTGGGTTCTCAATGCCACGGAGTTGGACGAGGCCGACGTCGATCCGATCATGCTGGATCTGCTGCGCTGGCACGGAGCCGAGGAAGTAGAGCATCGATCGGTGGCCTACGAGGTGATGCGATACTTCGACGTCCGTCCGGCCCGCCGGATTCGTACGTATGTCGTCATCGCGCCCACCCTTGTGTGGTTCTGGACCCGCGGTGTTCGTTATCTGATGAGCCAGGATCCGACGCTGGCGCACCTCCCACCCAAGCAGCGCACACCCTCGTTCCGAGAATTTCGCCGAGTGGCCAAGGCCGGTCTGTTCCCGACCCCGATGTCGATGGTGAAGGCGTCGCTTCGCTACTTCAAGCGCACGTACCACCCCTCCCAGGAAGGGTCGACGGCGCAGGCAGTGCAGTATCTGGCCACCTCACCGGCAGCTCGGTCCGCCGATCGATGACCAAACGCACGTTGCGGAGCAAGCTCGGCGCAATGGCACAGATGGTGGACTCGTTCCGAATGGGACGCACGATTCCGAAGAATCTGTACGGCCGTGACGAGCCCGATCAGACCGTGTCGCTGGTAACCGATGCGCTCGACAAATGGTTCGCTCTGCTCGACGGTGACGACTACGACGCGTCGTTCGCGGCGCCGCCCGTCGCCCGCACCCGATTGCTGACCGTGGTCTCACGCGAGGTGCTGTGCGTCGACGAGCAGGTGGTCCAACTGACGTTCTCGGCCGCCGACGGCGCGGTGCTGCCTGCGTGGGCACCGGGAATGCATCTGGACTTCTATCTCCCGTCCGGACGCCGTCGGCAGTACTCGTTGTGTGGACGACCGGATGCCGACTCGTACTCCATCGCGGTGCGCCTGGTGCCCGACGGCGGCGGCGGGTCGCGCGAGATGCACGATCTTCCGGTCGGCACCGAGGTCGCAATTCGGGGTCCGCGCAACGGTTTTCCGTTCGTCCGGTCCGAGCATGCAGTGTTCGTCGCCGGAGGAATCGGGATCACCGCCATCATCTCGATGGTGCGCCGGGCTCGGGAGACGGGGATGGACTGGCACCTGGTCTACTGCGGACGTTCGCGTGAATCGATGCCGTTCCTCGACGAGATCGCCGACTGGGAGGCCGATCGCGTGACGGTGCGCACCGACGATGTGGACGGCATGCCGTCGAGCATGGATCTGCTCGGTGCCGCGGCACCCGGCGGTTCGGTCTACGTCTGCGGACCGCCGCCGATGATCGATCTGGTTCGCGCCTCGTTCGACTCGTTGCCCGCGACACATCTGCACTTCGAGCGGTTCTCGCCTCCGCCGGTGAAGAACGGCGCCGAGTTCGAGGTGCAGCTCGTCGATTCCGGTCAGGTCATCGCAGTGGGTTCGGACGAGACTGCGCTGCATGCCATTCGGCGTCTGCGCCCGGATGTGGCGTACTCCTGCCAGCAGGGGTTCTGCGGGACGTGCCGGGTTCGAGTGCTGAGCGGAACACCGCAGCATCGAGAGAATCGGCTCACGGCCGAGGAGCAGCAACACGAGATGTTGATCTGCGTCTCGCGGTCCGAGGGCGAACGGATTGTGCTCGATCTCTAGCGGAGCCGCTCGTTTCACCCTTCATCTTTGTCGTCCGACATCGAAAAAATGCGCCTGTGAAGCAATCAGGGGCCTTTTAGGGGTGTCATCGTCCCCATGCTGTCGCAGCCACCCAGTACTATGGACCGGTACGACATCAAGCCCGGAACAAACGCATGGAATCGAGCACGGCGGAAACGACCGTGCCGGCCCTGCGGTAGCACCTGCGACAGGTGTGAGCGGGGTAGTGGACGCGTAGAAGGAGAACCAGCTAACCGTGGCTGCCCAGAAGTCAGGTAACAACGAGAACAGCAAGGATTACGGCGCTTCCTCCATCACGGTCCTCGAGGGCCTGGAAGCGGTCCGTAAGAGGCCCGGTATGTACATCGGTTCCACCGGTGAACGAGGCCTGCACCACCTGATCTGGGAGGTTGTCGACAACTCCGTCGACGAGGCCATGGCCGGCTATGCCTCCACCGTCGACGTCACCATCCACGAGGACGGCAGCGTCGAGGTCAAGGACGACGGTCGAGGAATTCCCGTCGCCATGCACTCCTCCGGTGTTCCCACCGTCGAGGTCGTCATGACGCAGTTGCACGCAGGCGGCAAGTTCGACTCCGACTCCTATGCGGTGTCCGGTGGCCTGCACGGCGTCGGCATCTCGGTGGTGAACGCGCTCTCGACCAAGGTCGAACTGCAGATCGCGCGCGACGGTCATCGCTACAAGCAGACCTACGACTACGCCAAGCCCAGCCCCCTCGAGACCGTCGGGGATACCGGTGAGACCGGTAC
>NZ_BAOX01000046.1:0-24059 GCF_000813105.1 Rhodococcus sp. BS-15
GTGAGTGGAACTTCGTAGTGGGCTACGAAGTTCCATGCACGTGCGACGGAGTCGCTCTAGCGGTATTCGTTGGAGAAACCGTAGTCGTCGAGCGGCACTGCAGCGCCGGTTCCCTGGCCGAAGCCGTCCGGGCTGTAGTACTGATCGTCGTACGACGGCACCGCGTATGCCGCGGCACGTGCCTCTTCGGTCGGCTGCACCGTGATGTTCCGGTACCGGTTGATGCCGGTACCAGCCGGGATGAGCTTACCGATGATGACGTTCTCCTTGAGACCTATGAGCTTGTCGCTACGGCAGTTGATCGCCGCGTCGGTAAGCACACGAGTGGTCTCCTGGAAGGACGCTGCCGACAGCCACGAGTCGGTGGCCAGCGACGCCTTGGTGATGCCCATCAGGACCGGACGTCCGGCTGCGGGCTCGCCGCCCTCGGAGACGACGCGACGGTTGCTCGACTCGAATTCGCTGCGCTCGGTCAGTGAACCGGGCAGGAATTCGGTGGAGCCGCTGTCGATGATCGTCACGCGACGGAGCATCTGGCGCACGATGGTCTCGATGTGCTTGTCGTGAATCGACACACCCTGCGACCGGTACACCTCCTGGACCTCGTTGACGAGGTGGATCTGCACCTGACGGGGACCCATCACACGCAGGACCTCGTGCGGATCGGCAGCACCTTCCATGAGCTGCTGGCCGACCTCGACGTGGTCACCGTCCGCCAGGAGGCGCTCGGTGCCGTCGTCGTGCTTGAAGACGCGCAGACGCTGACGCTTGGAGAGCTTGTCGTAGACAACCTCTTCGCCGCCGTCGTCCGGGACGATGGTGATCTTGTAGAAACGATCGCCGTCCTCGAGCTGAATGCGTCCCGACACGTCCGCGATCGGAGCCTTGCCCTTCGGCACACGTGCCTCGAACAGCTCCTGCACGCGAGGCAGACCACCGGTGATGTCATCTCCGGCGACACCACCCTGGTGGAAGGTACGCATGGTCAGCTGGGTTCCGGGCTCACCGATGGACTGTGCGGCAACGATACCGACGGCCTCACCGATGTCGACCAGCTTGCCGGTGGCCATCGAGCGGCCGTAGCAGGTGGCGCAGACGCCGGTTCCCGTGGTGCAGGTGAGCACCGAGCGAACCTTGACCGACGTGATGCCCGCTGCGAGCAACGCGTCGATGGCCGGGTCACCGAGATCGTGTCCGCGAGCGACGATGACCGTGCCGTTCTCGTCGACAGCGTCGTTCGCCAAGGTGCGGGCGTACGTGCTGGTCTCGACGTGAGCGTCGCGGATCATCTTGCCGTCGGCCATCTTCTCGGCGATCGTCGTGACGATGCCGCGCTCGGTGCCACAGTCGGTTTCCCGAACGATGACATCCTGCGAGACGTCGACCAGACGACGCGTCAGGTAGCCCGAGTCGGCGGTACGAAGCGCCGTGTCGGCCAGACCCTTACGAGCACCGTGCGTGTTGATGAAGTACTCGAGGACCGTCAGGCCTTCCTTGAAGGAAGACTTGATCGGACGCGGGATGAACTCACCCTTCGGGTTCGTCACCAAGCCCTTCATGCCGGCGAGCGAGCGAACCTGAGTCATGTTTCCGGCTGCGCCGGACTTCACGATCATCGGGATCGGGTTGTCGTCGGGGAAGTGCGCCTCCATGGCCTTACCGACCTGCTCGGTCGCGTCCTGCCAGATCTTGACCAGTGCGGAGTTGCGCTCGACCTTGTCGAGTGCGCCACGCTGGTACTTCTTCTCGATCTGATCGGCCTGGGCCTCGAAGGTCTCCATGATCTGCGGCTTCTCCGGCGGCACGAGCACGTCGGAGATCGAGATGGTGACACCCGAACGCGTGGCCCAGTAGAAGCCTGCGTCCTTGAGCTTGTCGACGGTCTGCGCGACGACGATCATCGGGTAACGCTCGGCGAGATCGTTGATGATGGTCGACTGACGCTTCTTCGGCATCTGCTCGTTGACGAACGGGTAGTCCGCCGGAAGCAGCTCGTTGAAGAGCACGCGTCCCAGAGTGGTCTGCGCGGTCCATGCCTCGCCGCGGTTCCAGCCGTTCGGGAACAGCTCGTTCTCGACGTCACGCGGCGGGCGCTGCGTGGTGAGACGAACCCGAATCTGCGACTGAACCGTCAGCGATCCACGATCGACGGCCATCTGAGCCTCGGCCGGGGAGGAGTACGCCCCGAACTCGGCCTGGTCGGTCTTGGCGTCGGAACGCTCACCGACAGCACCGGCGTCGAGACGCGTCAGGTGGTACAGACCCGTCACCATGTCCAGACGCGGCATGGCGAGCGGACGGCCCGATGCCGGCGAGAGGATGTTGTTCGAGGACAGCATCAGCACGCGTGCCTCGGCCTGAGCCTCGGCGGACAGCGGGAGGTGGACAGCCATCTGGTCACCGTCGAAGTCGGCGTTGAACGCCTCACACACGAGCGGGTGCAGCTGGATGGCCTTGCCCTCGACGAGCTGCGGCTCGAACGCCTGGATGCCCAACCGGTGCAGGGTGGGTGCACGGTTCAGCAGCACGGGGTGCTCGGCGATGACCTCTTCGAGAACGTCCCACACCTGCGGACGCTGACGCTCGACCATGCGCTTGGCCGACTTGATGTTCTGCGCGTGGTTCAGATCCACCAGACGCTTCATCACGAACGGCTTGAACAGCTCGAGTGCCATCAGCTTCGGCAGACCACACTGGTGCAGCTTGAGCTGCGGGCCGACGACGATGACCGAACGGCCCGAGTAGTCGACGCGCTTGCCGAGGAGGTTCTGACGGAAACGACCCTGCTTGCCCTTGAGCAAGTCCGAGAGCGACTTGAGCGGACGGTTACCCGGTCCGGTGACCGGACGTCCACGACGGCCGTTGTCGAACAGGGCGTCGACCGACTCCTGCAGCATCCGCTTCTCGTTGTTGACGATGATCTCGGGAGCACCGAGATCGATCAGACGCTTGAGGCGATTGTTGCGGTTGATGACACGGCGGTACAGGTCGTTGAGGTCGGACGTCGCGAAACGTCCACCGTCGAGCTGAACCATCGGACGAAGCTCCGGCGGGATGACCGGGACGGCGTCGAGAACCATGCCCATCGGCGAGTTACGGCCGGCCTGGAATGCAGCAACGACCTTCAGACGCTTGAGCGCACGCAGCTTCTTCTGGCCCTTGCCGCTACGGATGGTCTCGCGAAGAGATTCCGCCTCGGCGTCGATGTCGAAGGTCTGCATGAGCTTCTGGATCGACTCGGCACCCATGGCACCGGTGAAGTACTCGCCGTACCGGTCGATGAGCTCGCGGTAGATGAGCTCGTCGACGATGAGCTGCTTGGGAGCGAGCTTGGTGAACGTGGTCCAGATCTCTTCGAGACGATCGAGCTCACGCTGCGCACGGTCACGGAGCTGACGCATCTCGCGCTCGCCGCCGTCCTTGACCTTGCGGCGCACGTCGGACTTGGCACCCTCGGCTTCGAGCTCGGCGATGTCGGCTTCGAGCTTCTGCGCACGAGCCTCGAGATCGGCGTCGCGCTGATCTGCGACGGCCTTCTTCTCGACCTCCATCTCGGCCTCCAGCGTCGAGAGCTCGTTGTGACGGAGCTCGTCGTCGACCGTGGTGATGACGTAGGCAGCGAAGTAGATGATCTTCTCGAGATCCTTCGGAGCCAGGTCGAGCAGGTAGCCCAGACGCGACGGCACACCCTTGAAGTACCAGATGTGCGTGACGGGAGCCGCCAGTTCGATGTGGCCCATGCGCTCACGACGCACCTTGCGCGAGTGACCTCGACGCCACAGCGCTCACAGATGATGCCTTTGAAGCGGACGCGCTTGTACTTGCCGCAGTAGCACTCCCAGTCCCGGGTGGGGCCGAAGATCTTCTCGCAGAAGAGGCCGTCCTTCTCGGGCTTGAGCGTGCGGTAGTTGATGGTCTCCGGCTTCTTGACCTCGCCGTAGGACCACTGACGGATGTCGTCCGCAGTGGCAAGGCCAATGCGAAGTTCATCGAAGAAGTTGACGTCGAGCACGTAACTTCCTTTCCCCGTTATGGGTGTTGTGCTGGAAGAGCAAATGAGAAGAACGCCTGCCGGATCCGCACTGGGCGGATCCGGCAGACCACAGAACTACTGAGCGAGGTCGTCGACCGTGGCAGCTTCGTTGCGGGAGAGGTTGATTCCCAGGTTGGCTGCGGCACGCTCGAGGTCTTCGTCGTCACCGTCGGCCATCGTGATGGCTGCGCCGTCCGAGGACAGCACCTCCACGTTGAGGCACAGCGACTGGAGCTCCTTGAGGAGCACCTTGAAGGACTCGGGGATACCCGGCTCCGGGATGTTCTCGCCCTTGACGATCGCCTCGTACACCTTCACGCGGCCGACAACGTCGTCCGACTTGATGGTGAGAAGCTCCTGCAGCGTGTACGCGGCGCCGTAGGCCTGCATGGCCCAGCACTCCATCTCACCGAAGCGCTGTCCACCGAACTGCGCCTTACCGCCGAGGGGCTGCTGCGTGATCATCGAGTACGGCCCGGTCGAACGAGCGTGGATCTTGTCGTCGACCAAGTGGTGCAGCTTGATGATGTACATGTAGCCCACCGACACCGGGTACGGGAACGGCTCGCCGGAGCGGCCGTCGAACAACGTGGCCTTTCCGTCGGAGCCGACCATCTGCTCGCCGTCGCGGTTGGGAATCGTGCTCTCCAGCAGGCCGGCGAGCTGATTCTCCTTGGCACCGTCGAACACCGGGGTGGCGATGTTGCTGTCGGCCGGAGCCGCCAGCATCTCCTCGGGCAGACGCTCGGCCCAATCGGGCTTGCTGCCGTCCGCGGCGATCTGCACGTTCCAACCGGTCTTGCCGATCCAACCCAGGTGGGTTTCGAGGACCTGCCCGATGTTCATACGACGCGGAACACCGTGGGTGTTGAGGATGATGTCGATCGGGGTGCCGTCGGGCAGGAACGGCATGTCCTCCTGCGGGAGGATCTTGCCGATGACGCCCTTGTTGCCGTGGCGGCCGGCGAGCTTGTCGCCGTCCTGGATCTTGCGCTTCTGAGCCACGTAGACGCGGACCAACTCGTTGACGCCGGGAGCAGATCGTCGTCGTCGTCGCGCGAGAAGACGCGGATGCCGATGACCTTTCCGTTCTCGCCGTGCGGAACCTTGAGCGAGGTGTCGCGAACTTCGCGAGCCTTCTCACCGAAGATGGCGCGCAGCAGGCGCTCTTCGGGGGTCAGCTCGGTCTCGCCCTTGGGCGTGACCTTTCCGACCAGCACGTCGCCGTCACGAACCTCGGCACCGATACGGATGATGCCGCGCTCGTCGAGGTCAGCGAGGACCTCGTCGGAGACGTTCGGGATGTCGCGAGTGATCTCCTCGGCACCGAGCTTGGTGTCGCGAGCATCGATCTCGTGCTCCTCGATGTGGATCGAGGTGAGAACGTCCTCTTCCACGAGGCGCTGCGACAGGATGATCGCGTCCTCGTAGTTGTGGCCCTCCCACGGCATGATCGCCAGCAGCAGGTTCTTGCCGAGTGCCATCTCACCGTTCTCGGTGCAGGGGCCGTCGGCGAGGACCTGGCCGGACTCGACGCGCTGTCCCTCGTCCACGATCGGACGCTGGTTGGCGCACGTGCCCTGGTTGGAACGCGCGAACTTGCGCATCCGGTAGGTCTTGCGCGATCCGTCGTCGGCCATGACCGTGACGTAATCGGCGGAGACCTCTTCGACGACACCGGTCTTCTCGGTGATGACGACGTCACCGGCGTCGACAGCTGCACGCAGCTCCATGCCGGTACCGACGATCGGAGCCTCGCTGCGCACCAGCGGGACGGCCTGACGCTGCATGTTCGCGCCCATCAGGGCACGGTTGGCATCGTCGTGCTCGAGGAACGGAATCATCGCGGTCGCGACGGAGACCATCTGTCGCGGCGAGACGTCCATGTAATCGATGTCGTCGGACGAGACGAACTCGACCTCTCCACCCTTACGACGGACGAGAATCTTGTCCTCGACGAAGTGACCCGAATCGTCGACCGGAGAGTTCGCCTGCGCGAGCGTGTGGCGATCCTCCTCGTCGGCGGTCAGGTAATCGACGTCGTCGGTGACCTTGCCGTCGACGACCTTGCGGTACGGGGTCTCGATGAAGCCGAACGGATTGACGCGTGCGTACACCGAGAGCGATCCGATCAGGCCGATGTTCGGGCCTTCCGGGGTCTCGATGGGGCACATGCGGCCGTAGTGCGACGGGTGAACGTCGCGGACCTCGAGGCCGGCGCGCTCACGAGAGAGACCGCCGGGTCCCAGTGCCGACAGGCGACGCTTGTGCGTCAGACCCGACAACGGGTTGTTCTGGTCCATGAACTGCGATAGCTGGGAGGTTCCGAAGAACTCCTTGATCGCAGCGACGACGGGACGGATGTTGATCAGGGTCTGCGGCGTGATCGCCTCGACGTCCTGAGTCGTCATACGTTCGCGCACGACGCGCTCCATGCGGGACAGGCCCACGCGGATCTGGTTCTGGATGAGCTCGCCGACGGTACGCAGACGACGGTTGCCGAAGTGGTCGATGTCGTCGACCTCGACCGGAACCTCGACGCCGTCGGGTGCGGTCATCGAGGTCTCACCTGCGTGCAGACGCACCAGGTACTCGATGGTCGCAACGATGTCTTCCTCGGTGAGGGTCGACGCCACGATGGGCTGGCCCGAGTTGAGGCCGAGCTTCTTGTTGATCTTGTAGCGACCCACGCGAGCGAGGTCGTAGCGCTTGTCCTTGAAGAACAGGTTCTCCAGCAGGGTCTGCGCCGACTCCTTGGTCGGCGGCTCGCCCGGACGCAGCTTGCGGTAGATGTCGAGGAGAGCCTCGTCGGTACCGGCGGTGTTGTCCTTCTCCAGCGTGGCCATGAGGATCTCGGAGAAGCCGAAGCGCTCCGTGATCTGCTCGGTGGACCAGCCGAGAGCCTTCAGCAGCACCGTGACGGGTTGGCGACGCTTGCGGTCGATACGCACACCGACGGTGTCGCGCTTGTCGACGTCGAACTCGAGCCAAGCACCGCGGCCGGGGATGACCTTGACGCTGTGCAGGTCCTTCTCGGTGGTCTTGTCGATCGAGTGATCGAAGTAGACGCCCGGAGAACGCACCAGCTGCGAGACGACGACACGCTCGGTGCCGTTGATGATGAAGGTGCCCTTGTCGGTCATCATCGGGAAATCACCCATGAAGACCGTCTGGCTCTTGATCTCGCCGGTGTTGTTGTTGATGAACTCGGCCGTGACGAACAGCGGAGCTGCGTACGTCATGTCCTTGTCCTTGCACTCATCGGTCGAGGCCTTGACCTCGTCGAATCGTGGGTCGGAGAAGGAAAGCGACATCGAGCCCGAGAAGTCCTCGATCGGAGAGAGCTCGGTCAGGATGTCCTCGAGTCCGCCGGAGACACCACTGTCTCCGCGGGCGGCGGCACGGTCGCGCCAACTCTGCGCACCTACCAGCCATTCGAACGAATCCGTCTGTACATCGAGGAGACCGGGTACCTCCAACGGCTCGCGAATGTTCGCGAACGAAACCCTCCTCGGGGCTCCCGGTGTTCCGACAACTGCCTTGGTCTGGCTAGAGACTGCCAAGATGCGTCCTTCCAGCACCTCACGCGGGTCGCGCCGTTCCGTCGACTGACAGGACCTGTCAGCTGACACGACATGGCGACCGCCGCTGTATCTGTTTGCTATATGTGGGGCGAATTTCGGCTGGTCGCAACCAGACCGAATCCCCATCACAGCGGCCCGAAAACGTGCTTTCGGGTAACAGCGATCGAGAGGTGGACAGGAGGCAGCCAGCGCAACGTCCAAAGGTACCCCAAATGTGCGCACAGCGCAACGGGGGCATCAAAAGTAGCACCCGAGGTCCGTTCGCGCGCCGAGTCGGCAGCAGCGTGTCGGCCTTCCTCGCCGAGGCCCGAACGAACAGCAACGGTGACAGAAGACTGTGGCTGACGACCGGCAACGGTCGGTCACCACGGGGGTGCTCCTTCACGACAAGAGTGACCCCTGCGCCTTCCTTCGTCAAGAGGTCCGCGGGAATCCGCTGCCGCTATGGCAATCGGCCGCTGCTTCTGATTGTATTTCTTCTGTCGCAACCGGGGGCGGCGTCGTTCTGTCATCGGACGTGCTGTGTGACAGATCTTCCTCTGTGCCACAGACAGATTCACGGAGCACTCACATCACGTCTCGCGGGGGGACAACATGGTCACGGTGGTAAAAATCGGCGCTGCATGCAGGTGTCGAGCCCTCGGCAGCCCCGCGTGAGCAGGGGTTCGCCCGTCGTCGAGTTCGTCATCGCCCGTGCGCGCTGGGTCCTCGCTGCCGTGGTGGCAACCGTCCTGCTCGCCGGAACCTGGGGCCTGGGCGTCGTCGACGAACTCAGCATCGGTGGCTACAGCGATCCCGGGAGCGAGTCGGCGAAAATCGACGCACTCGTCGAATCCCGGTTCGGTCGCGACGTTCCGGACATCGCGGTGATCTACACCCCGACGGACGGGCGGACGGTCGACGGGATCAGGGACGCGGTGGCGGCAAGCCTGGCCGGAATCGACGCGGGTGTACTGGCCCGCGACCCCGTCACCTACTGGACGGTGCCCGACGCCTTTGCTCCCGGACTTCGATCGTCGGACGGCAACTCTGCCCTCGCGGTGCTGACTCTGACCGGCGACGAGGATCGGCGCGTCAAGTCCTACCAGGACCTGCGTGAGAAGTTGACGATCGATGGCGCGGACGTGCAGCTCGGTGGATTCTCGGCCGTCTTCGACGCGTACAACGAGCAAGCGCGGGCAGATCTGGTGCGAGCCGAGATCATCACCTTCCCGATTCTGCTGGTCCTGCTCCTGATCGTGTTCGGCGGACTCGTCGCCGCAGGAACTCCGCTGGTGATCGGCGGACTGAGCGTGCTGGCCTCCCTGGCCGTGCTGCGAGCGGTGAACAGCGTCTCCGAGGTGTCGGTGTTCGCGACCAACATTGCATCCCTCGTCGGACTCGGAATGGCCGTCGACTACAGCCTGTTCGTGATCACGCGGTTTCGCGAGGAGCTGCGCAACGGGCACGGAACGGTGGATGCGGTACGCTGCACGATGTCCACCGCCGGCCGAACCGTGGCGTTCTCGGCACTGCTGCTGATCTGTGCATTCATCGGCATGCTCATCTTCCCGCAGGCAATGATTCGCTCACTGGGCATCGGCGGCATGGCAGCGGTGGCCGTCGCCGCCGTGATCTCGCTGACCGCGTTGCCCGCCGCACTCGCCCTCCTCGGCCCCCGCATCGATTCGCTGAGCTGGCGCACTGGTGCGATCGACCGCGGCGAGGCACGGGCGCAGAGGTTCTGGGGCACAGTCGCAGACCGCGTGATGCGCAGGCCCGTCCTCGTGGCCGTTGCCATCATCGGCGTGCTGGCCGTCCTCTGCGCACCCATCTCCGGAGTAGCTCTGGGCGACCTCGACCACACGGGTCTGCCGGCGGACTCACCCGCCCGGATCGCCACGCAGAAGCTGATCACCGAATTCACCCTCGCCAACAGCAGCGTCACCGTCGTCGTCGAATCGGTCACCGACCAACCGCCGAGCCCTGCCGCGGTCTCCGAAGTCACCGCTGCAGTCGGCCGCGTGGACGGAGTCACGGCCGCGTTTCCCAGTGGCAGCACCGACAATCTGACCGTGGTCGATGCCATCATGAACTCGGCCGATCGCACCCCCGCTGCACTCGCGACACTGGATGCGATTCGATCGATCCCCGCTCCTGCCGGGACGACGCTCGGCGTAGGCGGCAGCACCGCGCAGAGCGAGGACGGCATCGACGCGATCTACTCCACCATTCCCTGGATGCTGGCCATCATGGTGCTGGCCACATTCACGATGACGACACTGGCCTTTCGTTCGATCGTGCTCAGCCTCAAGGCAATTGCCATGGCGATGGTCAGCCTGGCGGCCACTTTCGGTGTGCTCACCTGGATCTTTCACGACGGCTACGGTGCCGGGCCGATCGGCGTCACTGCCGGCCCTCTACAGTCCACGATGAGCATCCTCGTCATGGCGGTGGTGTTCGGCCTGTCCACCGACTACGAGATCTTTCTGCTTTCACGCATCGTGGAGGCCCACGACAACGGAGCCGGCACCAGAGAGGCAGTCCGCCTCGGGGCCGCTCACACCGGACGCATCGTGACGGCCGCAGCGCTGCTGCTCATCACCGTCACCGCGTTCTTCTCGTTGTCCGAACTGTCGATGATGCGACTGGTGGGTATCGGCATCATCGTCGGTCTCGTCATCGACGCCACCATCGTGCGGATGATGCTCGTGCCCGCCCTCGTCGCGCTGATGGGAAACGCGAACTGGTGGTTGCATCCCACCCCGACACGACCGACTGGGACTGGGCGGGACGGGGCCGGGGTTCCCGAACTCCCGGGAACCCCGGCCCCCGCCGACTACTGACTACCTTCGCGCCACCGAGTGGCCTCGGCGAGCGCGAACCCATGGACGTCGGCCAGCTCACCCAATCGTTCGACGCTGTCACCGTCGAGAGTGGTGCCGATGCTGCGGAGGTCGAACTCACCCGACAGGGCGATCAACATCGTCTCCGCCATGCAGGCATACGTCAGACCCGGAGCCAACCCGTAGGTCAACCCGAAATCCGAACCCGACGGCACCCTGACGATGCCGCCGTCGAACACCGTCACGTCCGGCCGCTCACCGCGCACGTCTCGGCCGATGTTCGGCGGCTGCGCAACATCGCAGACGATGGCACCCTCCATCAGGTCCGTCGGATCGATCAACGCATGCGGCGCCGATGTGGCTGCGATAACGATCAACGAATCCTGCACCGCAGCAACGGGATCGGTGAAGAACTCGAGGTGCCGCGACTTGATCAGATCATCCATGTCGCCGTTCATCTCGTGTGCAGCAACGGCAAGATTCCCCGTGCCGGACCCGCCCGTCGCACTCGCCACCATCTCCTGCGCGGCCGCCCACAACTTCGGCGCGACGACCGTGCTCTCACCCCGCCGACCGACCAGGGCGATACTGCCGACCTCGCCGGCCAACTGCTTGCCGATGGTCCGACCGATGGCCCCGGCAGCACCGAGAATCGTCACTCGGGCCTGCGCTACGTCGATTCCGCGTTCCCGGCACACGCGTCGAACAGCCCGCAGACTCGCTGCGGCGGTGAACGTGTTGCCGGTGGTGATCGGACGCGACCTCGCGCCGAGGCCCAATCCATTACCGGTGATGACCGACGAATAGCCGCCCAACCCGACGACCGTCGCACCGCGCGAGATCGCGAGTTCGACGGCGCCGCCCACCACGCGCAGCGCCTGCTCGGTCGGCAAGTGCAGCAATTGTTCCGAGGTGTAGGGCAACCCGATCAGGTCGCCGTGTGCCTTGGCGTCCCCTCCCCCGACGACCCGGCCACTGCCGATGACGAACGACGCAGGGTCGAGCTCGGATGTCGACGCAGCGAACCTCTCGAGCAGATCCTGTCGCTCGCCATGATGGAAGACGTCGAGCGCCGGGTCGAAGGCGGCGAAGAACTCCAGATTCAAGGGGTGCGCGATGAACGCGAACCGCCGATCGGTGCGACGAACGGCGATATCGGGGATGCGGCCCGGGCGGAGCGCAGCGAGCGACGGTGGGGTACCGACGGTCGGACGGCCCAGAAGGTGCCCGAACAATCCGTCCATGTCCCCCATCGCCGCGTAACCCAGCGCACGGTCGAGTGCTGCAATCAGCCGCGAGCACTGCACCGCCGACACAGTCAACGGCGGTTCGATCCGAATCACCCTGTTACCGAACAGAGTCGGAGCCACCCGGATTCCCTCGACGTCGAGCAGGTACGAACAGATGACCGCCGTCAGGTTGTGTTGCTGCGCAATCGAACCCAGTAGCGACTGACGTCCCACGAAGTTCACGTCGGCGGTGAGCTCGATGCCGAGCAGGAGCCCGCGACCACGAACACCGGTGACCACGGACGGATACTTCTCGGCCAACGCATTCAGATCCTTCGACAATTGCCGGCCGAGCACGGCAGCGTTCGTCACCACTGCGCCGTCGTCCCGGGTCAACTCGTCGATCACCGCGATGCCCACC
This sequence comes from Rhodococcus sp. BS-15, assembly GCF_000813105.1. Taxonomy (NCBI): domain Bacteria; kingdom Bacillati; phylum Actinomycetota; class Actinomycetes; order Mycobacteriales; family Nocardiaceae; genus Rhodococcus; species Rhodococcus sp. BS-15. Next base: position 12,093 of record NZ_BAOX01000046.1, read on the forward strand.
CGAGCCGCCAACGCGTTGCCCGCAAACGTCGACGTGTGGCGCAGCGCAAAGCTCTCGTCTACCAACTTCGGTGCACACAACACCGCACCCACCGGCACGATCCCGCCACCGAGCGCTTTCGCGACGGTCAGAATGTCGGGCACCACCCCCTCGTGTTCCGACGCGAACATCCGGCCGGTCCGGCCGAGTCCCGTCTGCACCTCGTCGAGCGCCATCAGCACTCCGTGCCGATCACAGATCTCCCGCACTCGCCGCAGATAACCGTCGGGCGGACACACCACTCCGCCTTCACCCTGAATCGGCTCCACCAGGAACACCGCGTAATGGCCCGGCGCTGCCGACAGGGCCGCGTCGAGCGCGCCCGAATCACCGAACTCGATGTGATCGAAACCCTCGACCGGTGCGCCGAACCCGGCCTGATACTTGACGCTTCCGGTCGCAGACAGTGCTCCGAGCGTCTTGCCATGGAAACTGTTCCCGGTGGTCAACACGCCCAACCGTCCGGTATGCGACCGCGCGATCTTGAGCGCCACCTCCGTAGCCTCGGTACCGCTGTTGACGAACGTCGTTCGCGTCAACCCGTGAGGTGCGATGCGCCCCAACCGATCCGCCAGTTCCCCTGCCGCCGTCAATACCGAGGGCTGCACGAAAATTGGCTCCCCACTGCACCGAACATCATTGATCGCCTGCCAGATCGGCGTAGGTCCGTGCCCGAACGGCAGTGCGCCGTACGCCCCCGCGAAGTCCAGATAGCGCCGGCCGGAGGCGTCGAACAGGACTGTTCCGTCGCCGCGCACGTACTCGCGATCCAAATTCAGGGCCGACAACAATCGGTACAGTTCGGGATTGACGTTCTCGGCGAAGCCGACCGACCGGACCTCGATTCCAGCACGGACAATTCGATAGTTGTGTCAGTCATGACCAGCATGCTCCGTATTCATCGGATCCATCCCTGGCTGTCGAGCGTCGAAATGGTTGTCCCGAACAACCAGGGCTCGTCACAAGCCAGGACGCAATCGCGATATTAATCCCGTCGTGCACCGGCGACAGATGAGCGACGAACGCACGAAAAAGCCCCATCCGCGCAGCTTACTGCGTCGAACGGGGCCGATCCGAAAAGCGGGGCCAGCGAATCCCGGTACTACTGGTCGTCGATTGCCGACAGCTTCCAGGTGCCGTCGACCTTTTCCATGTTGACCGTCAACGGGCCCTCGGCACTACCCGAAGCAACGCCGTTCTGTGTGGCGCTGATGTTCACATTGGCGATCAGCTCGGCACTGCCGTCCTCCAACCGCGAGACGCCGATGTCGGTCACCATGGCCTCGGTTCCTGTCATCGTCTGCACCACAGCAGATTTGGTGGTGTCGGCGGTGGAGTTGAACTCGTCGAGCATCGACTGATTGAGGACCGCACGGGCGGCATCGAAATCGGCATCGATCGTCTCGGCCTTGTACGTGTAGAGAGTCTGAAGCGCATCGGTCGCGGCAGAGGTGACTTCCTGAGTGGCTGCAGAATCCACCCAGGCTGCATTGTCAATCGTTGCGAATGGCTTGAACGACGCCACAGCAGCGAAGGCACCGAGCACCACGCAACGGCCGCGACGACAAACACGTGCTTGTAGCCGATTCCCGACATCGACCTGCTTTGCGTGGTATCCGCAGAATTCGCGTCGGACGCTCCGGACTCGATGAGAGCAGGCTCCGAGTCGGCCTTGCCGGTTGCGGTCTCGCCTGCGGCCGGCGTGTCGGTTGCGGTGTCGTCGACGGCGGGCTTGTCGGTTGCGGCCTCGTCGACAGCGGTCTTACCGCTGCCTGCCTTGCCGGTACCGGACTTCTCGAGCGAGGGTTTCGCAGCGGAGGACTCGTCGGCGACAGGCGTGCTCGATGCCGGTGTGGTGGGCGCGGGTGTGGTGGGCGCAGGAGTGGTGGGCGCAGCGCTGTCGGTTGCATCCGAACCCTTCACGGCGCTCGAATCCGCGTCGGGCGCTGCCGACTTCCCGGCTCCGGCGACCTTGCGACGGACTTTGCTGGTGGTCGTGGGTGGAACGATCTTGCGACGCTGGGGAGGCACTACAGAACTCCTTCGAAACTCACTGCACTACAGACGGAAACGACACTGCCGGGCAACGTCAGTTACCGCCGGAATCCGGCTGTGGAGCCGGCGTTGCTTCCGCGCTGGGGGTGCCCGCATTCGGGTCTGCCGCATTCGGATCTGCAGCATTGGGGTCTGCCGCATTCGGATCTGCAGCATTGGGGTCTGCCGCATTCGGGTCGGTAGCACCAGGCTCCGTCGGGATGACGGGGTTGGTGTTCGGGTTGTCCAGCGAGATCCGTGAACCGATCGGGTCGACCTTGTTGGTCTTCCACACCCCGTCGATCTCTTCCATGGCCAATCGCATCGTCAGCTTGCTCCGCTCGACGCGATCGGGCCAGGTGGTCGTCGTCGCGATGACAACGAGCGCCTCGGCGGTGTTCTCGTCGGTACTGAGCTCGGTGATCGCTGCGTGCAGAACCTCTGCCTCACTCTTGGCACCGGACTGACGAACCTGGTCGGTAATGCCCGACCGCGTCTGCTCGAGGTCGTTGAGCATCAGGTCGCCGGTGATGGACGACTTCATGTTGTCGAACGACTGATCGATGGTGGCCGCGTCGACCGTGTTGAGGTTGACGGCCGCTTGCTGAGCGCCGGTGAGAGCCGCGTCGCGGGTGTCCGCCATGGGCTTCTGGCTGAACAACGCCTTGCCCCAGCCGTAACCGAAGAACACTGCCGCTGCGAGCGCAACCACGGCGATCACGGTCACGACCGCAAGCAGAATCTTCGCTGTCTTGTTCTGCCCCGGAGTCGCTGGGGACTCCGGGGCTTCGGTGCTCGAGTTCACACTTTCCACCCTACTACTCGGTAATATCTGGCCGAACCGCTCTCGGCCCGACGATAGTGCTGAGCAGCAGTTTCTCCGATTTCACTACTTCGGCGTGACGCCGATCAGCGGTGCCAACTGGGTGGCGATCGGGTTGAGGTTCAACTTCTCGGGATCGACCTTGGGCTTGAGGTCCCACGGCTGCGGCACATCCGGATCGGCGAACACGATGCGGTTCGCACTACGAACGCCCGTCACGCTGCCCTGAGGTGTGGCGCAGTTCGCGTCGAGGTTCAGCGGGTAATTCTCCCGAGTCGGATCGAAGTTCGGGTTCTTGCGCTTCTCCTCGTCGAGGATCGCCTGGCTGCCCTCGTAGCCCACCGTGCACGGGGGCGGGTTGTTGGTCTCGAGCAACAGGCCCTGATGGATCGTGCCGTCGTCCGGGACGATGGTGGAGATGCCGGCACCGAGGGCAGGCAGGAACGTCAGGAACGGACGAAGCGCGAAGTACCGGGGTTCGGCCTGCGCAGCAACAAGTGCCAGGTTGTTGATATCGGTCGTCAGAGCCGGACCGGCATCGGTGATGAGACCACCGAGCTGATCGCCCGCCGCTGTGCCGGTGTCGATCAGGCGACGGATGTCCGGATCGCTGGACTTCAACTGAGCCGTCACCTCATCCAAGCTGGTGCTGAACTGCCGAATCAGATCCGACTGCTCGGACTGCGTGTTCAGCACCGGCACCGCGTCGCGCACCAGCGCGAGCGTCTGCGGCAGCGCCTCGTTGCCTGCCTCCGAGATGTTCCCGAGCGAATCGACGAGAGACGCAAGATCCGTGCCCTTTCCGTCGAACGCCACACCGAGCTCGTTGACGACTCGCGTCAACGTATCCAGCGGTACCGACCGAACCAGCGTGTTCGTGTTGGCGAGAACCTGTTCCACCGGCACGGGTGTGGTGGTGTCGGCCTCCGCGATCTGCGAACCGTCGACCAGGAACGGGCCCTGGTCGGTCTCGGGTTGCAGGTCGACGTACTGCTCACCGATGGCCGACCTGTTGGCCACGACGGCCTTGGTGTCGGCAGGGATGTCCGGGCCGCCGTCGTCGAGCATGAGCGCGACTCGGATCCCGTCTTCCGTCAGTTCCAGATCTCCGACGGTTCCCACCGGGACACCTCGGTAGGTGACCTCGGCGTTGGAGAAGATGCCACCGGAATCGGCGAGGTTCAGATCGACCTGGTACTGCCCGAAGCCGAGCATGTTGTCAAGTCGCACGTACTTGGCACCGACATAGACCGACCCCAGTACGGCGACCACGACGAAGAGGACCAATTGAATGCGAACCAGTCTCGATCTCACTGTCCAACTCCGAATCGCTCGAGCAGATCGTTCAACGGTGCGAACGGATCGGCCGGTGCGGGCGCGGCGGCCGCCGCTGCCTGCTCGTTCGCAGGTGCACCCGGACCGGGAACCGGTGACGGGATGATCGGCGGCAACGGCAGCAGCGAGATCGTCGGCCAACCCGGGCGCGGTCCGTTGCCGTTGTAGTACGGATTCGACGGGTCGACGACGGGCAGCGTGTTGCCGTACTTGGGCTGGATGTAGACCGGATCGCCCTCCCCGACGCCGAAGTTGCGCAACGCAGTTCCGATCGACAGGTCGAGCGAAAGGAACAGGTTCGCCGAGTTGCCCTCGATGATTTTCTCGGTGCCGTCCGCGAACGGCAGGGTGGGGATCACCGCGAGCGAGCTCACCACGTCGTCCGCCGAATCGGCCAGGGCCTGGAGCGTGGGGCGTAGTGCCCGCAGGTCCGCGATGAGATCGTCCTTGGAACGGTCGATCACGTCGGTGCCGACGGCTCCGAGACGGTCGAGCGCTCCGAGCATCTCGGTCAGCTGCGGGCGCTGCTGCTCGAGAACCTCGGTGGCGATCGGCAAATCCTTCAGCACTGCGTCGATCTTGTCGGTCTGCGTGTTGACGCGGCCGCTGAGAGTGTCCAGCCCGTCGATGGCGCGGGTGATGTCGTCACGCTGCTGGTTGAGGCCGTCGATGAGGGTGTTCGCTTGCTGCAGAAGCTCTTTGGTTCTGCCTTCGCGACCGTCGAACGCCGTGCTCAGTTCCTTGACGATCGGCGAGAGCTGCCCGACACCGCCGCCGTTGAGCAGCAGCGAGAGCGCACCGAGTACCTGTTCGATATCGGTGGCATGGCGGGTGCGATCGAGCGGGATCGTGGCCCCGTCCTGCAGACGCGCTGCTTCCTCGTCGCCAGGAGGTGCCGAGAGCTGCACGAACTTCTCGCCCAACAGGTTGGTCTGTTGCACCGATGCGATCGCGTTGGCCGGAAGGTCGACGTCGGAATTCAAGATGACGTTGACGTCGGCGGTCCAGCCGTCGTTCGGGACCGTTATCGAGTCGACGCGGCCGACCGAGACGCCGTCGACCTTCACGGTCGACTGCGGGACGAGGTCCAGTACGTCGTCGAACTGCACCGTCAGGTTCAACGGGTTCTCACCGACGTCGGCACCGCCGGGCAGCGGTATCGCGTAGATGCCGGCCGACGAGCATGCTCCGGCCGACAGCGCCACCACGCACGCACCGGCTCCGACCACCAAAGAACGCTTCACTCGAGCTCGATTCCGATTCACAGAGGCTCTCACTGTCCCCCACCTCCGATGTACGACTGCTCCAGTCCGGGCATCGAGCTGTTTCCGAGCCTGGGCGAGACGACGCCAGGCACGGTGCCCGGCACGGACACGTTCTGCTCGATGTCGTTGGTGAGAACGCCGAACGGCAGCACGATCCGGTTCTGGTCTTTGATCGGGGCCTGGATCATCGTGGTGATGTTGGAGCACTGATCGATGATCGGCTGAATCTGCGCACCGAGTGCTTCGAAGCGCGGATCACCGGGAACCAGCTTTCCGAGATCGATGAGCTGACACAGGGTGCCGAGCGGATCCTGGGTCTCGTTCTGGAGATTGGCGCGCGTGGCGAGCGTTCCCGACTCGGCGTCGTAGGCGTTTACCAGGTTGCTGATGGCCAGCGGCAGCAACGTGAGCGTTTGCACCAGCTGCTCGCGGTTGTCGGCGAGTGTCTGCGTCGGAACCGTGAGACCGTTCGCGGCATCGGTCAGTTGGGTCCGGTTGTCCGCGACGAACGTCGCCACGTCGCCGAGCGAGACCGACAGCTGTTGGAGTGCAGCTCCGAGGTCCTCTCGCTGCCCCGACAGGAAACCGGTCAGGTCGGCCAACTGGGTGTTGAAGTTGCGTACCTGCTGATCGTTGACGGCCAAGGCGCTGACGAACGTCTGCAGGTTCTTGATCGTGTCGAACACGTCGGTGCGCGAGTCACTCAACGTTCGACCGGCGGCCGAGAGCTGGGTGATGCTGTTGCCCAACGCTTCACCGTTGCCGTCGAGGTTGGCTGCACCGGTGTTGACCAGATCTGTGAGAGCGCCGTCCTTGTTCGCGCCGTCCGGACCGAGGGCGGTGGACAGGTCGTCGATGGACTTGTACAGCTCGTCGACCTCGACGGGTGTTGCGGTGCGATCGCGACCGATCGTCGCGCCGTCGGCCATGGTGTCGCCGCCGGTGTAGGCGGGTGAAACCTGGACGTAGCGGTCGGCGACGAGCGACGGGGTGACCTGCACGGCCTTTGCGTCCACAGGAATGTCGACCCCACGGTCGACGCGGAGGACGACCTCCACGTCTTCGCCTTGCGGCGTCACGGAGTCGACCGTACCGACCTTGACGCCAAGCACGCGCACCTCCGAGCCGGAATAGATGCCGATCGACTTGTCGAAGTAGGCGGTGATCTTGGTCGTTCCGGCCCTGGTGAACAGCCACCAGCCGGCGACCGCGAGGACGAGCGCCACGGTCACGACGACGGCGATCAGCGCGAGCTTGTTCTTGCTTCTCGGTGCTGTCTGCGTGTCTGTCATCAGTTCCCCGCCAACGTATCGAGCGAGGGCTGGCGGTAACCAGGTATCAACGGAACTCCGGGCGGTGTGAGGTTTGCCAGCGTGATGTCTATCCACCGGCCGTTGCCGGTCAGATTCGTGTACAGCCGAATGAACGGTTCGTACAGCTTCAGCGCACGGTCGAGGTTGTCGTTGTTGCGCTGCAGGATCTCGATGGTGCCGTTGAGCTGCTGCAACATCGGTTGATGGTGGCCTCGTTGTCGCGAACCAGGCCGGTCAGCTCTTGCGACACTCGCTGAGTGCCGGTGAGCAGCTGCGAGATGGCCTGCTGCCGATTGTTGAGCTCTTCGAGAAGCGGGCCCGCGTCGGTGATCAGTTGGTTGAACTGCTCGTTGCGGTCGGCCAGCACCTTCGAGGTCTCGCCGGTGGCCTCGAACAGCTTCTTCAGTTCCTCGTCACGGCTGGCCACGGTCTGCGATAACCGAGTCACACCGTCGAGCGAGGCACGGATGTTCGCAGGCGTCTCGGAGAACGCCTCGGACAGGGTCCGCATGCTCGTCGCCAGCTGATCGGTGTCGATGTCGCTGATGGTCGAGGCCGCAGCGGAGAACGCGTCGATCACGTCGTACGGGGACGTGGTGCGCTCGAGCGGAATCGGGTCCTTGGGGCTCAACGTCTCCGGACCGCTCGGGTCGAGCGCCAGATATTTCTGCCCCAGCACAGTCTTGATGGCGATGGCCGCTCGCGACTCGTTGCCGACCCAGGCGTCCTTGACCGTGAAGTCCACGAGCACCCGGTCGCCGTCGAGACGCACATCGGTGACCTTGCCGACCTTCACGCCCGCGATACGGACCTCGTTGGGCGGCTTGAGCCCTGCTGCCTCGCTGAACTCGGCGGTGTACACCGAACCCGCACCGATGATCGGGAGCCGGTCGAGAAAGAAGACCGACATCGTGGCGAGCAGGATGATTGCGATACCTAGCGCACCGATGGTGGCCGGACTACGACGAGATTTCATTGCTTGATCCCCCCAGCTTTGCAACGCGCTGCGGAGTTCGTGTACAGCGGCTGGTTGACGGTCGGCAGCCCGGTCGGCAGATTCAGATTCGGCGAACTACCCGGTCCGGCGACGATGTCGATACCGCACAGATAGAAGGTGAACCAGGATCCCTGCTGGGCCGTGCGAATGAGCTTCTCGAGTTTGACGGGCAGAATTCCGAGGACCGTGTCCACGTCGTCGCTTCGTCGGTTGACTGTCTCGGCCAACGTGTTCAACGCAGTCACCGAACCCTGGATCGACGGCCTGGTCGGCTCGAGCAGGTCGGCGGTCGCGTTGGTCAGGCCGGCGAGCGACGTCACGGCGGAGCCGACGACACCACGGTCGGCCGACAGGCCCGAGACGAGCTGCTGCGTGTTGACGATCAGGCTGTCGAGCTGCCCGTCGTTCTGGTTCACCGTCTCCAACACGTTGTTCAGATTGGTGATGACCTGCCCGATGACCTGATCCTTGTCGGCGACGGTGTTGGTCAGGGTCGCCGTATTGGTGACCAGTTCGTTGATGGTGCCCGACTCCCCCTGGAACACCTGAATGATCTGGTACGACAGCTTGTTGACGTCATCGGAGCTGAGCGTGGTGAACAGCGGGCGGAAGCCGTCGAAGAGCGTGGTCAGGTTCACCGCAGGCTTGGTCCGCTCCAACGGAATGGTGGCACCGTCGGTGATCTTCCGACCCTGATCTCCCGAACCCTGCTCGATGGCGATGTAGCGCTGGCCCACCAGGTTCCGGAATCGGATGGTCGCCGTCGAACTGGCCGGGAGCCAATCACGACTGCTCAGAGTGAAGTCCACCTTGGCTTCGCGCTCGTTGGCGATCTCGATCTTGTCGACCTGGCCGACACGAACGCCCGCGATACGAATCTCGTCGCCCTCGTTGAGAGACGTGACGTCCGTGAACACAGCCGAGAACTTGGTGCCGCCGCCGCCGCTGGAATTGGCGATGGTGAAGGCAAGGGTGGCCGTAGCAATGATCGTAATCACGGCGAACACGACCAACTTGATGATCGGCGCGAGAAGGCCTCTCATGGCACGGTCACCTCCACTCCTCTCAGTGCCGGTGCGCCGATAGCGGCCGCCCACGACGGAATACTGTCCGGTGCAACACCACTCGCCTGTCCGTAGATCACGGCCAGAGTGTCGCGCTCGAAGTCGGAGCCCTCGTAGCTCGCCGGCTGCGCGGATGCGGAGACGGCGGGAACGATGGAACTCTGGGCAGACTTCGGTGGTCCCTGTCCTTCGATCACCTGCGGGCCCGGGTTCCGGGTCGGCACCTGGTAGGAACCGTCGTTGATCGAGCCTCCCGGATACTGCGGGAAGAACTCCCCCGGCGCCGCGGGCTCGAAACAGGTGGCTCCGCGATCGTCGAACAAGCGCGGCTCGTCCTGGTTCGGCAAGTAACGACCTTCGGGTTGACGAACGGTGCGGAGACGTTGATGCCGGGGTACTCGTCGCCCTCACCGAGTACGACTTTTCCGCGCCTGGCACCTTCGGCGAAATAAGTGAACGTGCAGCCGAACGTCGGGGAGAACTCGGCCAGCAGCTCGAGCGCTTCCCGAGAGTTCGCGGCCAATCCGATCAGGTTCTCGGAGTTGGTCTGTAGAAAGTCCGCAGTGGTGTACGACGCCGAGGTCAGGGAGCCGTACAGCCTGTCGAGGCTGGACTGCCGCTCGACCACGGTGTTGCCCGTCGTCCGCAAGTTGTCCAGCGCCGAGACCAAGTCCGGTGCCGCGTCTGCGTAGGTCTGCGAGAAGTCGGCCAGCCCGACCAACGTCTGCTGGATGTTCGGCAACTCCGTGTTCAGACCCGACACGATGTTCGTCAGGTTGTCGATGGTCTGGCCCAGTTGCTCACCGCGCCCGCTGAGGCCCTGCGCCAACGACCCGAGGGTGTTCGCCAGATCCTGTGGCGGAATCGCCTGCAGCAGTGGAAGCAAGCCGTCGAGCAACTGCCCGACCTCGATGGCGTTTCCGCTGGTGTCCTGTTTGAGGACCGTGCCCTCGGAGATCGGCGACGCCGCATCGTTCTCGGGCACGATCAACGAGACGTAGCGCTCACCGAACAGTGTCTTGGGAAGCAACCGTGCCGTCACGTTCGACGGAATCAGCGGTGCCTTGTCCGGATCGATGGCGAGCTGCGAGGTCACGACGCCGTCGACGGTGGACGCCGAGCGCACCTCGCCGACGATCATTCCGCGCACCTTGACATCCGCGTTCATCGGCAGCGCGTTGCCGACCGAGTCGGTTTCGAGGCTGACTTTCACCACATCTTTGAACGTCTTGTTGTAGGACGTGATGCTCCACCCCAGGAACAGGATGAGCACCAGGAAGAACGCCAAACCGAGGAGTACTCGCTTCAGTCGCGACGGCGAGTCGATCATCCCGCAACCCTCACTGTGGTGGTCGTGCCCCAGATGGCGAGGCTCAAGAAGAAGTCCAGTACGGCGATCGTGACGATCGCGGTACGAACGGCACGGCCCACTGCGACGCCGACACCGGCAGGTCCGCCAGAGGCGTGGTAGCCGTAATAGCAGTGGATCATGATCAGGACGAAGGCGAATATCAGCACCTTCAAGAACGAATACAACACGTCTTCCGGAGGTAGGAAGAGGTTGAAGTAGTGGTCGTAGGACCCCGTGGACTGCCCGTTGAAAATGGTGCTGATCCCTCGGGATGCGACGTACGACGCCAACAGCCCGACGATGTACAGCGGGATGACGGCCACGAAGCCTGCGATCATGCGGGTGGTCACGAGGAACGGCACGCTGGGTACGGCCATCACCTCGAGCGCGTCGATCTCCTCGGAGATTCGCATGGCACCGAGCTGGGCGGTGAAACCACAGCCGACGGTGGCCGAGAGTGCCAGTCCTGCGACAATCGGCGCGATCTCACGGGTGTTGACGTACGCGGACAGGAATCCGGTGAGCACGGAGCTACCGAGCTGTTCGAGGGCTGCATAGCCCTGTAGACCGACGACGATGCCGGTGAAGCCGGACATCATCACGATCACGCCGATGGTCCCACCGATGACGGCGAGCGCACCGCTGCCGAAGGTGACCTCCGCCAGCAGGCGGAGCACCTCCTTCTTGTAATGCACTGCGGTCTTGGGAATCCACCCGATGGCCCGCAGGTAGAACGACATTTGCTCGCCTGCGCGGTCGAGCACGTTGAGCGGGGCGTTGCCGACGCGCTTGACGCGCATCAGCGTGCGGTCACCGCGACCTCTTGCGATCGTCATCGCGGTTACGCTCCCTTCGCTGGGACGACCTGGAGATAGACCAGGGTCAGGATGAGGTTGGCGAAGAAGAGCAGCAGGAACGTGATGACAACCGTCTGGTTCACTGCCTCGCCGACGCCCTTGGGTCCGGGGTTGGGATTGAGGCCCTTGTAGGAGGCGATGATGCCCGCGATGAGTCCGAAGATTGCTGCTTTCGCCTCGGCGACATACAGATCCGGCAGCTGGGCCAAAAACGAGAACGACGCCAGATATGCACCGGGGGTGCCGCCCTGAAGGATCACGTTGAAGAAGTAACCGCCGGCGATGCCGACGACCGAGACCAGGCCGTTGAGCAAAAGTGCGACGAGGATCATCGCGAGCACTCGGGGAACGACGAGACGATGTACCGGGTCGATACCCAGCACTCGCATGGCGTCGATCTCCTCGCGGATGGTGCGCGAGCCGAGGTCTGCAGTCACAGCAGAACCGGCAGCGCCGGCCACCAGCAGTGCGGTCACGATCGGACTGCCCTGCTGGATGACCGCGAGCACGCTGGCCGCACCCGTGAACGACTCGGCACCGAGCTGCTTGATGAGCGATCCGGTCTGCAGCGCCACGACCGCGCCGAACGGAATGGCGACGAGCGCCGTCGGCAGAATCGTGACGCTGGCGATGAACCAGGCCTGCTCGATGAACTCGCGGAACTGGAACGGCCTACGGAAGGTGTTGCGAACCACCTCGACGAACAGTTCGACGATATTGCCGGCTTGTGTCAGGGCGGCGCTCGCCGGAGCGAACGTGGACTTCTTCGATCCCCCCATGTCTGCTATTGACCCCGACCTTGTGTTGGAGCTTGGTAGCCCTGCTGATCATGACCTTGCCCGCTGTAACTCTGCTGGTCGTAACCCTGCTGGTCGTAACCCTGGTGGTC
>NZ_BAOX01000045.1:0-24358 GCF_000813105.1 Rhodococcus sp. BS-15
GTGCGTGACGACGAGTGCTGCCGAACACAGCACCGGCACACGTCGTCCACCCAGTCGCCGCCTGCGACACCGAGTGCGCGGAACTCGAAGCGGGCGTCCACCGCCGACCACGAGTCCACCAGGTCTCGGGTCAGCGCAGTGCCACCGGCGGCGCCGAGAACCACCACCGTCGGATCGGCGTGGGCAGTGTCTCGCTCGCGTTCGGCGAACCGGCTGATCGAGCCTGCATAGGTGGTCTTCTCGGCGAAGGGACGCAGCCAGGTCGGGTCGTAGACCTCGCGGGACCACGGCGCGACGATGTGCGTCGCTGCCCGATAGGCGAGGTTGTGGATCGGATCGTCCCGCTCCCCCGGTATCGCCATCACGACCACGCGAACACCCATGAGCCGCAGGAACATCGCGACCTCCACCGATACGTCGACCACCACTGCCCGCGGCCGCTCGCACGCCACCCAGTCCGCGATGATCGCCATCCGCTCGGTCAGACCGTCCACGTCGTGAGGAGCCCAGTGCAGTACTCCGCCTGCCGAACTATCTTGTGCCACAGCGTCCGTAGAGTCGTCCACATCGAGTGGCAACGAGAGCCATTCGGCCGCCGCATGCCCCGGAGGTCGAGTTCTCGAGGACAGCACGGTCATCGGTTCCGACATCGACCGTGCGATGGCGTCGGATCGCGTGATGTGACCGACCCCGTGGTGGTGCGCGTAATAGCCGATCATGCGATCGCGAGTCGATCGTCGACGGAGTCGGCAGCCGCGGCCAGTGTCGAGTGGTACAGCGCCTCGTACTCGTCCACCATCCGGTCCATCGAGCACACCATCTCTGCCCGCGCCCGGACGTCGGACCTCCTCAGTGCTGCCGCCGCGGGTATCGCTGCGGCGAGTCCGTGTACGTCGTCGGACGCCACCAGCACTCCCGACAAGCCATCGACGATCTCCGGTATGCCGCCCCTTGCGAACGCGGCGACGGGAGTGCCACAGGCCAATGCTTCGGCCACCACCAAGCCGTACGGCTCGGACCAGACCGGCGAGACCAGCGCGACCTCGGCACCCGCCACCAACGCCGCCAGGGCGGGCTGATCGAGGTGTCCGACGTAGCGGATGTTCTCGTCGAGCATCGGTTCGACGAACTCGTGGAAGTACTCGAGATTGCTCAGCGGTCCGGCGATGCGCAACGAGCGGCCTGCTTCCTTCGCCGCCGCAATGGCCAGGTGCAGCCCCTTCTCCGGAACCACCCGACCCGACCACACCACGTAGTCACCACCGGCGCCGAACGGCCACTCCTCCAACGAGATTCCGTTGCGAATGACGACGGTTCCGGCGGTGACATCGGCCCACTGCGAGGCGGCGAACTCGCTGACCGCGGCAAATGTGTTGGCACCGGAAGGGGCCAGCGCAACTGCGGACTCGAGCCACGCGAACGGCGGTGTGTGCAGAGTCGTCACCATCGGTACCGACAACGTCGCCGACATCGCCAGCGGCAGGTAGTGCAGGCTGTGGTTGTGCACGATGTCGAAGGACCGAGACAGCGTCCCGGCAAGTTCCAGCATGACTGCCAGGTACGCGTGATGCTCACGGATCGCGGTGGGAGTGATCGAAACGTCGGCGACGGAGATCGGCGTCAGATCCAGCGTTCGGACCGGCAACAGTGTTGCGTCGAGGTCGACGCTCGATCCGTCGGCGGCGAACAGACTCACCTGATGTCCACGCTCGGCGAGCGCGCGCACCAGGTTGTAGACGTGTGCCTCCAGACCGCCTGCGAATGGCTGTGCCACCGGAAAACTCGACGACGCCAGCACCGCGATGCGAAGTGGGCTCTCGTTCAACGCATCTCCTCTGTCACTGCTGAATAGATCGCGGCATGAGTTGCGGCGATTCGTTGTCGTTGCTCCGCTCGAAAGCCGGAATCGACCGCCGGCGTTCGATCGGCGTGCGATGCCCGCACGGCAGCAACGAGGGTGTCGGGATCGAACGAATCGATTCCCATTCGAAAACTGTGCACCGAGGCCTGATCTGCGTGGAAGCCGCAGTCGGACGCGACAACGGAGGTACCGAGATCGCGGCAGGCCTCGAGCCAGCCCGAGTGTGTTCCGAATCGATACGGCAGCACCGAGACATCGATCGAGGACAGGTAGTCCCACAGCGCGTCGTCGTCGAAGCGTTCGTGCACGCGCACGTCCACATCGGGAAAACTCGTGTAGTCCAGCAACTTTGCACCGACCGTCGGGCTGTACCAATGGCTGGAGGACTCGAACACGTCCTCGTCGATGTCCAACCGGACGGTGGCGTCGGGTAGCGACCGAGCGGCCTCGACCACAGCATCCATCACAGCCAACGGGTCCATGTTGGACCGCAGGTTCTTGGCGTGGACGCCGATGACGAACGAGTCCGACGCCGGGCGCGGCAGTGCCATCCGCTCGAGCGGCACGACGTGCGGATGGTCCACCACAGTTGCCTCGACGCCCCACCGCTCGTGAATCCAGGCAGCGGCTCCCGCGGTGAGGGTGATGACGGCGTCGGCTGCGCGAACCAGAACGTCCAGCTGTCCCAGGTGATCGGCGTTGTCCGCGAAATGGGGATTGTGCAGGTCGTGGACCGTCAGAACCAACGGCTGCCGGTGGGCGCGCAGATGGTCGACGGTCCGGGTGAGCTCCTCCGGAGCGAAGGACTCGAACCCGAAATGCACGTGCAGAACATCGAAGTGCACGTCGGTCTGCTCGGCGAGCCACTGAGCATCGAGCAGTCGTGGGGGCCACCACTGGCCGGGTACGTCGACTCGGACCGGGGCCGGATCGGGCAGCACGACCACCGACCGGTCACCGGACGACACGGCGTCACCGACGACGGGCTGCAGGTGCCGGACATAGGCGTGCGAGGACGGAACCGATGCAACGCGAATCATGAATTCCTTCGGGTACGGGCAGGTGGATCGTGCCTGGTCCCGACACGCGATACGTGGCCTGTACCCAGTTGCAACGGGATTCAATCGGGGTTGGCGAAGCCCGTCCACCGGGTCTACGTTGACGAGAGAATGGTCCAACACGAACGAGCACAAGACGTCGGGGCAAGCATGGACGGTCGCACCCGCCACTACGGCGATTTCTACGAACTGGTGGACAATTCGGGTCGCCGCGCCGAGGACGACAGACCGCTTCTGCTCGTCTGGGGAAATTGCCAGGCCGAGGCGCTGCGCATCCTCCTCGCTTCCGATCCGGCCATGCCGCTGCGCACGGTGCGCATCCCTCCTGTGCACGAGTTGGAATCCTCGGACCTGCCCCACGTCGACCGCCTCGTTCGTCAGGCGTCGGTGCTGCTCACTCAGCCGATTCGAGCCGGCTATCGGGCACTGCCGCTGGGGGTGCCCGACCTCGCCGAAGCGCTCGCACCCGACGCCACCGTCGTTCGGTGGCCGGTCCTCAGATACGCGGGGCTGCACCCCTTCCAGGTCATCGTTCGACACCCGAGCGACCCCGCTGCGGTCCCGAACATGGTGCCGTACCACGACTTACGGACGATCCTTGCCGCCCGTCGCGGCCTCGGCGGCGACGAGAACTGGGATCTACCGGTCTCGGACGACGCTCTGCGGCAGGCAGCCGAGGCGAGCCTCGACGAGTTGCGCCGACGCGAACGCCGGGACACCGACATCGTTGCCTCCGACCTGTTTCGAGATGCAGGGAGCAACGCCACCCACACGATCAACCATGCGACCAATGTGGTGCTCGGTGCTCTCGCCCAGCGGATACTCGATCACTTGGAGACCGGTAGCACGGTGCGGGATCCGGGACGCGAGTTGCTCGGAGGTGTTCGCGCGCCCGTCGAGGGACGAGTGCTGAATGCTCTTGGCCTGCACGGTGATTCGCGGCCGAATTGGTCGGTGGACGGCGATCCCCTGTCACCGGATTCCGTTCACCGCGCTCACCTGCAGTGGTACGCAGATCATCCCGAATTCGTCGGTGCGGCACTGGAACGTCACGCCGAGCTGATCCGAACCCTGGAGCCGGCACCGTGACCGGGCCGGTACATCATCTGGTGATGGGGCCGAACGAGCACGGTGTCGTCCGCTGTGCGCGCGAACTGGCCTCCGTAACAGCGAGTCCGGTGATCTCCGATCTCGAGCATCTTCCCCTCGACACTGCGATCCACGTGCACTTCACCGACCGGTTGTTCGGCCGCACTGCCCAGGAGGCAGCGGATGCGTTCGTCGCCTTCACTCAGCGGCACCGCGCACCGATCACCCTCACGGTGCACGATGTGCCGCAGGCATCCGACGGCCACGCATTCGAGGCGCGCAAGGACTGCTACCGACGGGTGATCGGTTGCACGGCGACGGTGGTGGTCTCCAGCATGCACGAGCGGCTGCTGCTCGAGGACGTCCTGGACCGTCGGTACGACGTTCGGGTGATCCCTCTTCCGATCGGACGTGCGGCGGCGCGGACCGCAGACCCCGTCGCCCCGCGGAGAGTCGTCGGTGTACTCGGGTTCGTCTATCCGGGTAAGGGGCACGAGGAGGTGCTCTGTGCCATGACGAAACTGGACGCCGACGTCGACGTTCTCTCGATCGGGTCCGCGTCACCGGGCCACGAATCCATGATCGGCGAACTCGGTTCTGCTGCAGAGCAACTCGGTCGATCGTTCGCGTCGACCGGTTTCGTTCCCGATGCCGAGCTGGACGAGATCCTGAGGTCGGTCGCGATTCCCGTCGCATTCCACCGACACGTATCGGCATCGGGTTCGATCAATTCCTGGATCGCGGCGGGCCGTCGACCACTCGTCCCGCGCGGTCGGTACGTGGAGGAGATGGAGGCCAACTCCCCCGGGGCGCTGTGGATTCACGAGAATTCGATCGAGGGCCTCGCCGCTGCGATGGCGGAGGCTCTACGCCGACCCGAGGGGACATGGCAGCAGCACGACGTGGTCACCTACCCCACGCTCGAGCAGGCGGCCGCGCTGTACCGCGCACTGTTCGACGAACAGCGCGCGAAAGCGGCGCACGAGCTACCCGACGGCCGATGGGTGGTACCGGGCAATCGGTGGGATCTCGCCGAGGCTGTCGACCGGGATCCGCGAGTGTCCGTGGTGATCCCGTACTTTCGCCAGCAGCGTCAGCTGGAGTTCGTACTCACCGCGCTGACACTGCAGAGCTACCCGGCGGCCCTGCTCCAGGTGATCGTGGCAGACGACGGCTCGCCCGACGCACCGGACGTCGATGCCTTTCGGTCCGCTCTCGACATCACCGTCGTTCGACAGGAGGATCTCGGCTTTCGCGCGGCGGCTGCACGCAATCTCGGCGCATCCGCAACCGACGGGGAGATTCTGTGCTTTCTGGACGCGGACACCGTCCCAGAGCCCGAGTACATCGCAGAATCGGTACGGCTGACCGGAGCAGTTCCCGATGCCCTCACCGTGGGTCGGCGACGCCACGCCGATCTGACGGGCTGGTCCGCCGAGGACGTTGCCGGGTGGTTCGGCGGCGGATCGTCCGCGCCGCCGGAGTTGTCGGAGCCGGGGTGGCTTCGGGACGGGTATGTCCGCTCGCGCGATCTGCTCGACGCCGATCGGCGTTCGTACCGGTACATCATCAGCGCCGTCATGTCGTGCAGCCGTCAGGTGTTCTCCGAGATCGGTGGATTCGACGAGACCTTCGTCGGATACGGCGGAGAGGACTGGGATTTCGCGCATCGCGCCTACGACGCCGGCGCCGTCCTGGCGCACCTGCCCCGTGCGGTCGCCTGGCACGACGGACCCGAATGGGCCGAGCGGACGGGCGGGGATCGCGAACGCAAGAATCTCGAAGCCCTGATGCTGTCCGCGCGTATCACCGACCCCGCGGCCCGCACTCACGGCCTCGTCTACGCGGTGCCCGAGATCGTCGTGGTCGTCGATTCCACCGGACACAGCTCGGCATCGCTGCTCGCCACGGTCGGATCCGTTCTGCGCGAGCGAGATTGCGCAGTGTGGATAGTCGGTCCGGACGCGGTGTCGTTGCGAGAGCAGTGGGGCGACGTCGACCCACGCATTCATCTGGGTCGGCCCGACAACAACGGCCGCAGCCACATAGTCGTGCACGTGCGCGGACTCGTACTGTTCGGTGAGCACGCTCTGCGTCGAATGCTGGCAACCGGTGCCGATCGCATGACCGTTGACGTCGGCGCAGCGGTGTCGTCGAGTGTCGCAGTTCTCGTTCGAGTGCGCGTGCGGCGCGGTGGGCCGATGCGCTCGGTCGTGATCCGCTCGACGTTGCCGAGGATCTCTTCGGGCACATGCACCGCACTGCCGTCGAATTCGGGATCTCGACCGGTGAACATCAACCGAATCTGTCCTGGTGACGGGGAATACGACGCGGCGGCCACTGATGGAACAATGGATGTCCGCGCTCGTCGGGGACGACGTAACAGCAAGGTCGGGTGAATTGTGAACAGAACGCTGTATTCGATGATCTGGATGATGGCGATCATCGCCTTGATTGCATTGATCTGGGGCACAGTCGGTTACGTGTACGCCGACGAACATCCGTTGCGCCGTGCGGCATTCGTGGGCGGCGGAGTGTTGATCTCGGGATGGCTGATCGTGTTCGCTGCCGTGGGTATCAAGATCTCGCGTCTGAAAGCGCGCCGGAGAGCGAGCAACTCCGACGACGACTGACGACTCGGCCGGGGTGCGGATTGAGAACGCGATGGGCGGGTACTCCGCTTCGAAGTCTCGACGCGCGATCGCCGGTCACCTGCTCGTCGAGTTCCTCTCAGTCAGTGCCGAGCAAGGGTTCTCGATGGTCAATCAGCGCAGTACGTCGAAGCAGCACGGTATGTCGGTACAACCGGCGACTCGTGAGGAGTATCTGTCGACGTGGTCGACGCTGCACAACGGCATCGATCCTTCCTCGTCTGCGTTGGTCTCGGGTTGGCTTCGCGTCGTGTATTCGCTGAGCGCGCCGCTGGTTCGCGCGTCCGTCTCCGCCCACACCGTCACCCTCACCGCCGTGGTCGT
This sequence comes from Rhodococcus sp. BS-15, assembly GCF_000813105.1. NCBI lineage: Bacteria > Bacillati > Actinomycetota > Actinomycetes > Mycobacteriales > Nocardiaceae > Rhodococcus > Rhodococcus sp. BS-15. Next base: position 6,984 of record NZ_BAOX01000045.1, read on the forward strand.
GGCAGGGGCGGCGGTGGCGCTGTCGCGACCCGGCACCTCGGCACCGTTGATCGCAGCCCTGCTGATCGTGATCTCCGGCCTGCTCGACGGTATCGACGGCGGTGTCGCGATGATCGGCCGGTCCCAATCCCAGTGGGGGTACCTGCTCGATACCGTCGCCGATCGCTGCAGCGACCTGCTGCTGCTGGCGAGCGGTCTCGCTCTGGGAGCCCCGATGCCGCTCGTCGTCGCGGTCGGGGTGGTGACGTTGCTGCACGAGATGGCACGTGCTCGCGCGGTGGGTTCCGGCATCGAGGATGTCGGCTTCTTGACGGTATGGGAACGTCCTTCGCGGGTGATCGCTGCTGCGGTCACGGCGACGGTTGCCGGTGCCGCTCCGGCTGCTGCCGGAACATCGGCGACCATCGGAATGTCGGTGACGTGCGCGCTCGCGGTCGTCGGGTTCAGCCAGTTGATGTTCGGGTTGCATCGTCGGGCCGATCGAAATCGGCCGTGACCAGCCAGCCGGCGAGGGCCAGCACATGGAACACGAACATCCACAACATGATTGCGACCCCGCCGCCGATCGCGGTGAGGCCTCCGAACGGCGCACCCAGGTCCACCGGTATCGCCAGGAACAAGATGAATCCGTGTACGAATCCGGTGACGATGGACGAGGTGACGAGTGATCCGACGATCAACGCCCGCCAGCCCACCGCACGTGGCGCAATCACGCGATAGGTCCAAGCCAGGGGGACCGACAGGATCACCCACAGGCAGTTGAAGCCGAGGAATACACGCAGCGCCATGGCACCGACTCCGCCGCCCCCGGTCGATGCGTCGAGCAACCGAGCAACGCAGAGGACCCCAGCCAGCAAGACCGGTGCGGCGGCGAAGAACGGCACCATCGCCAACCGACCCCGCCAACCGGTGAACGATTCTCTGGTCGGAGCGAAGCGCACGATCGCCCGGCGCAGACCCTCCCCGTAGAAGGTTGCGGGGAAGATGGCGATCAGGACACCGATCGGGCCGAGTTCGACTCCGGCCGTGGCCAATCCATCCACTGCCGCGCGAGCACCGAGGGCGTCGGGCAGCAACGCCGACATGGCGTCGAATCCGCCGCGCACCCAGTCCGCCGACACCAACAGAGTGCAGGCGCGGATGGTCAGGAGCAGCAGCGGCACCACAGCGATGACGGCATAGAAGGTCAGGCCGCCCGCGATCAGGGTGGTGTCCTCGCGGGCGAACCCGGCTTTGATCGCGCCGACTGCCCGCGTTGCCCTGGTACGCATCGAGGTCATCTCGCGCGGGCACAGGGGGACACGCCGACCGTCACCGCGTCACTCAAGGGTGATGTCCACTCCGTCGATGACCTTGAGAAACGGGCAGATCGAGGTTGCCTGCGCCAACACTGCTTCGGCGTCATCGGTACCGGGAAGGGATACCGCAAGGGCGAACCTCGCGTCAAAGCCGGATGCGTCCGAGTCGGTGAGTACGACGGTGCCCTTCACAGCTAGTTCGTCGACGCTACCTCCGACGGTTCCGAGCGCGATGCGCAGAGATTCGACCAAGCAGCTCGACAATGCGGCGGCCATCAGCTGTTCCGGGTTGGTGTGCTCCCCCGGACCTCCGAGTTGCTTCGGTTCGCGTACACCGAGGGACAGAACCCCGTCGTCGGAGGTGACTCCCGTCGCGGTGGCAGAGACAGTTGCGGTGTACAGCTCGGTGTTCATCGATGTCGGATGTCCAGTCGGCAGCCGATCGAAACCGCCGGGGCTCGTGCGGCCGAGACGAAACCGAAAGGTACGTGTCGATCTTCACACATCGGACACATCAGTTTGACCGAACCTACCGACGGGTAACGCTGTTGCCAGGGCCGAGCATCACGCTGTGACCCACAGGCATCGGCCAGAGAAAATCGACCACCCGACCGAAAGGGGAGCACCATGAGCACATCCACGTTGATCGCACAGTTACGCATCGCACTGCAGCTGACGAACACCGAGATCCAGATCGCGGAAACTCGCGTCGTTCAGGCGCGCACCGAGGCGGTACGCAGGGAGTTGACTCAGAACGCCGCGAACGGCCGCGAGCGCGCGGCAGCCATCGAAGAAGCACTTCGCGGACTCGGCGGACTGCCCGACCTCGTCGCACCGTTTCTGGGGCGCACACTCGCTGCCGTCAAGACGGTCGCGGAGCAGGCACAGCCGTTCGACGAGGCCCTGCTGGGCGATCTCGCACTCGAGCAGCAGCTGGTGGGCCGCGCCAAGTACATCAAGGCACTGGCCACGGCAGCGAACGAGCCCACCGTCGTCGCACTGGCGACCCGGCTGGCCACGGCGCACAGCGCAACGGTGGAATGGCTCGAGACGGTGCTCGCGGAAGACGCCCTCGGCGGACCCGCAGCGCTGCGTCGTACTCCGTTCCAGGCAGCAGCAGGCACCGCGGTCAAGATCGTCAACGCTCCGGCGAACTGGTCGGCTCGCAATCTCGACCGTGCACTGGACGCAGCTCGCGCCACTCCGGACCGCCTCGCCGCACTTCTGGGCCGCGGCGCTCACGCCGGTGACGTGGCAGTCAAGACGCTGACGGCAAGCCGCGATGCAGCACTCGAGGCAGCCGAGGACGTCACCCGTAGCGAGGGAGTCGACACCGTCGCCGACGCGATCCACACCGCACGATCGGCCGGCGGAACCCTCGACGCCGACGAGCTGCCGATCGCCGACTACGACGACCTGAACGTCTCGGACGCCGTCGCCGCCATCAAGGACCTCACGAACCCGACCGACGTTCGCACCGTCGTGACGTACGAAGAGGCACACAAGAACCGCCACGGAGTCGTGTCCGCAGGACAGACACGCGTGGCAGCAATCGCCAAGGATGTCATCTCCATCGACTGATGTAGCTTGATCGACCCTTCTGCGAATACCGATGCGGCCCGTGAACTTCCGGGCCGCATCGCTGTATTCGAAGCACATCGCTAGGGCTTCAGTAGCACCTTGATGGCACCGTCCTGCTCTTCTGGAAGATCTCGTATGCATGCGGAGCCTCCTCGATCGACAGCTCGTGGGTGGCGAACGAATCGACGCCGAGAGGATCGTCGTCGCCGAGCAACGGCATGATGTCGTCGACCCACTTCTTGATGTTCGCCTGCCCCATGCGGAGCTGAATCTGCTTGTCGAACATGGTCATCAGCGGCAGCGGATCGGCCATCCCGCCGTACACCCCGATGATCGAGATGGTTCCGCCGCGGCGGACGATGTCGATTGCCGAGTACAGGGCGCCGAGTCGATCGACACCGGCCTTCTGCATCATCGGCGCGGCTACCGCGTCCGGGAGCATACCGACAATCTGCTGTGCGAGTTTGCCGACCGGAGATCCGTGCGCCTCCATGCCCACCGCATCGATGACCGAGTCCGTGCCCCTACCGTCGGTCATCTCGCGGATGACGTCGCCGACGCCACCGCTGTGCTCGGCCAGGTTCACCGTCTCGATTCCCCGTGCCGCTGCGCGGGCCAGTCGCTCGGGAACGAGGTCGACGGCGATCACTCGCGCGCCCTTGTGCTGTGCGATGCGCGCTGCCATGTCTCCGATGGGCCCGAGGCCGAGAACGGTCACCGATCCCCCGTCTGGAATTGCCGCGTATTCGACCGACTGCCATGCGGTGGGCAACACATCGGAGAGGTACACGAATCGCGAATCCGGCGGGCCCTCCGGCACTTTGATGTGCGTGAACTGTGCCTGCGGGACGCGGAGGTACTCGGCCTGACCGCCGGGGACTTGACCGTAGAGCTTGGAGAAGCCGAACAGTGCTGCGCCCGTTCCCTGTTCGCGAACCTGGGTGGTCTCGCACTGGGTGTAAAGGCTCGAATTGCACATGTAGCAGTGCCCGCAGGAGATCTGGAACGGAATGACCACTCGGTCTCCGACTGCCAGATCCCCTGTCTGCGAACCGACTTCGTCGACGATGCCCATCGGCTCGTGGCCGAGGATGTCACCTTCGTCCATGAAGGCACCGAGTGTTTCGTACAGATGCAGGTCCGAACCGCAGATGTTGGTGGTCGTGATCTTCACGATCGCGTCCGTCGGCAGTTCTATCCGCGGATCGGGAACGGTGTCCACGCTGACTCGCCTCTTGCCTTGCCAGGTCACTGCGCGCATGTGGTCCTTCCGATGGAACGACTCCGAGTTCGATGTCGTGCACTGCGCATCGCCTGTTGTGACTGGTCACAAACACACGAGCCTTCAGTGGTTGGTACCGCCCGGCTACGGGTAGTCACCACGTATGACCGCGTTGTTCTCAGTCGACCCGTCCACCGCTCGCTCTCCCGCACTGCCCACCCCCTGCGGGCCGATCTCCGACGCCATCACGCGGTCCCTGACCGCGGGTGAGCCGAACGGAGCTGCGATCGTGCCGACGGCGGCCGAGGGCGATCCCACGTCACGAGACGTGCAACTGTCGCTCCTGATCTGCTACGAACTGCACTACCGCGGGTTCGAAGGTGTCTCCGACGCCTGGGAGTGGGACCCTGAGCTCCTCCGGCTACGAGCGGCGCTCGAGTCCGCGTTTCTGACGTACGTACGCGAGAACGTGGAACCCGGCACCGACGCGGTGGCCGAGATGGACGCGCTGTCCGTCGAGGCGACCTCGGGAACCGGTCCGTCGTGGTTCCTGCGCGACGAGGGGTCATGGGAGCAGATGTGCGAGTACTTCGTGCACCGCTCCGTCTATCACCTCAAGGAAGCCGATCCGCACGCCTGGGCCATCCCCCGGTTGACGGGTCAGACCAAAGCTTCTTATGTGGCAGTCGAATTCGATGAGTACGGCGGCGGCAAGGGCGATCGCCTGCACCAGCATCTGTGGGCCGAATCGATGGTGGCCGCGAATCTCGATGCGTCGTACCTCGGCTACGTCGATCGCGTCCCGGCGCAGACCTTGGCCTGGGTCAATCTCATGTCGTTGTTCGGTTTGCACCGAGGACTGCGCGGTGCCACCGTTGGCCACCTGGCGGCAACCGAGATCACCTCGTCGCCCGGCTCCCAGCGCTACGTGCAGGGACTGCAAAGACTCGATGCCCCTGCTGCATGCATTGCGTTCTACGCCGAGCACGTCGAGGCCGACGCCGTACACGAGCAGGTGCTGCGTCACGATGTGGTCGGCACTCTTCTTCGCCACGAGCCCGAACTCGAGGCAGATGTGGTGTTCGGAATGCGTGCACTGGATTTCGTCGAGAACGAACTCGCCGATCACGTGATGAAGCGATGGTCTGCCGGTCAGTCCTCGTTGGACTGAGAAGGTCGTTTCTTCGCGCGGTGGCTCGTGTCGCACAGTGGATAGTTCTTGCTACGCCGACACGTGCACACCGCGACGACGAAGCGATCCGATTCCACTCGCGTACCGTCGTCGAGTTCGATGTTCACCGGTCCGTCGATCAGCATCGGTCCGCCGCGCACGATTCTCACCGTTGTGCGCGCACCTGCCGAGTCATCGCTTGTCGCCACGAACAACCACCAACTCCTCGGTTCGACGCCCCGGAGCCAGTACTCCACGAGCTTCGAGCCACTCTGCGCGACGGTGCATCACGGGCCCGAAATCGATGATGTGCCTGCTGACCTCCATCACCGACAATCCACTGTCGGCGAGCATGCCCACGGTGCGTCGCGGCCCGGAGAACTCCGAGTGGACGACGAGCAACACCCCGCCGGGAACCAACAAGGAGGCAGCGGCTCGACAGAGTGGATCGAGCACCATCCGGCCGTCCTCGCCTGCGTCCCAGGCACGGTGCAGCCCCATTCCGGTCGGCATCACCTCGGACGGAACGTACGGAGGATTGCAGAGCACCACGTCGAACGATTCGAGTTCGGCCGCCTCGGCCAAGGAGCCGACTCTGACGTCCACCTCGACCCCTACCGAGCGCGCGTTGCGCTGGGCGCAGTCCACTGCGCGGGGCGCGATGTCGAACGCCACCACCTCACGCGCGCCCAACAGTGCAGCGGTGATGGCAACGGCACCACTTCCGGTGCACATGTCCAGTACTCGCGCGCCGGGAACGATGCCCGTCGTGGCGGCGATGTCGCACAGCAGAAGCGAATCCTCCTGCGGTTCGTACACTCCGGGATCGGCGTGCACGGAGGTCAGGGTTCGAATGTAATCGGATTCGGCTGTCGTCATCGGCGTGCCTCCCACGGTATAGCGATCGTTCTCGTATTCCCGTCGGACCCGCAGTCAAACCCGTTGCCGTTTCGAGGCTTACGAACACCCCACCCCGGGTAGTCCATCCAAGCGTGGTTGAGGAGTAGCCCGCAGTCCCCGTATGTCGACTGTCGACTCCCCGTGCGCCGGGCGAGGAGTTCGGCTGCTCAGGAGTGTGTTCATGATCGTCGTACCGTCCATTTCGTCCCCGCTCGTGGAAGTGATTCCGTCACTGATCGACTCGCAGAGCCTCGTCACCGAGATGACACTGTCGGTCGACGAGAGCGCAGGTGCCGACATCGTCGTACGGGTGATCGGCACGATCGGGGACTCGGACGTCCCTGTTCTGGCCGAAACCCTCGGTGAGGCCGCCGAGCGAGGGCGAGCGTTGATCCTCGACCTGTCGTCGGTGGCAGGCGTCGCCGCAGGTGTCCACTCCGTGCTCGACGCCACCGCAATCCGACTGGGACGGTGGAATCAGCAACTTGCCGTTGTGCTTTCACCGGCTCTGCAGCAGTCCGGCATCGATCTCGTACCGGAGCGAGTCGAGGTGCGTCGATCGACGACCGAGTCCGTGATCGCGCCGACAGCAGACACCCGGTGATCCGTTCGGTGATGGCGAGGGCACCCGTCGATGCGCGAAAGGTGTTGCAAGTGACCAACCCGAACACGACCTACGACGTGCTCGTCGTCGGCGGAGGCAACGCAGGCATCAGCGCCGCAGCGCGACTGTTGAAGAAGGGCATCTCCGACGTCGCGGTCGTCGAGCCCAAGCAGGTGCACACCTATCGGCCGCTGCTGTCGTACGTGGGCTCCGGTCAGGCGTCGCTGACCAGGCCGAGCGTACGCAGCGTTCGGTCATTCCGACCGGATGCGTCTGGCTCGAAGACTCGGCGACAGCGATCGACCCGGTGAATCGTCTGGTGCGATGTGCGTCGGGCGCGGAATACGGATACCGCGATCTGGTGCTCGGTCAAGGCCTCGTCGTCGACACCGACGCGCTACCCGGGGTGTGGGCTGCGCTCCGATCCCCCACTGTCACCAGCAGTTACCTCGACCGAGCCGAACGGACCTGGCAACTGGTACGCGATCTACCCGCCCACAGCAGTGCGGTATTCACCGTGCCGCGCCCACCGGTCGGCTGCACCGGCACCACACTCGAGCCGTTGTTCCTCGCCGCAGACCACTGGACCCGCACCGGCCGCATGCCGGGAATCGACATCACGCTGGTGGTGGATCGACATCGACTGTTGGGTGTGCCGGAGCTCGACGCCATCGTCGTCGGGCGACTACGCGAGCTCGGCGTGCGAATCCTCGCCCGCACCGCGGTGACGGCACTGCACCCGGAGAGCGGACACATCACCGTCACTGACCACGACGGCGTCGACGAGCGCATCGGCTACGACATGCTGCACCTCGTACCGCCGTTCCGGGGTCCGACGTGGCTGGAGGAATCGCACCTGACCGGGTCTGCGCCGCCGGTGACGGCGCAGCCATCGACACCGACTCCTCGGGTGGCGCACTGCGCAAGCAGATTTCGATTCTCGTCGACAATCTGATCGCAGCGCGCAGCGGGCAACCGTTGTCGGAGTACGACGCTACACCGTCGCCCCCATCGCGGTCGGCGCACACAGCTTGATCGCCGCCGAGTTCGACCGCACCGGAACCCTGACGCCATCGTTGCCGTCGTTCGTCGATCCACTGAAACCGAGGCGCTCCGCCTGGGCGTTCGACCGATACGGCCTACCGCTGTCCTACTGGAACATGATTCTCGCCGGCCGACTCTGAGCCGTCGGGCGGATCCATGAACCCGTCGGGGTCGTGGGCGATCACCCGGTGACCGTCGTCCTCCAGGGCGCGAAATGCATCGAGCAGGAGCCGTCGAGCCGCGCCGTCGATTTCACGTACCTCACTGAAATCGACCTTTGTGCATATGTTTTCGCCGAAACCGTCGACCAAGCGAGCAATGACCGCCTCGGCACCCGCGAACCTGAGATCGCCCTGCAGCTCCACGGTGGTCACACCATCCGCCTCGGTCACGCTTCGGATCGCCGATTCACCGCTCGGCGCGACATGCATCATGTGCAGACCCAGATCGCGCGACAATCTCTCGAACACCGCCACCCCACGCACACTGTTGCCGTGCTCGTTCAGCCTCGGCGACAACACGGCGATCCCCACCTGACCCGGCAATACACCGATGATCGCCCCGGCCACTCCGCTCTTGGCGGGCATACCCACGGTCGCCAGCCAGCTGCCACTGCCGTCGTACATTCCACAGGTCGCCATGACCGCCAGTACGTGGCGATCGATCGCCGGGTCGAGTACCTGTTCGCCCGTCTGGGGATCTTTACCGCCGTTCGCCATCACCGCGGCGATCCGGGCCAGGTCGTTACAGGTCACGGTCACCGCACACTGCCGTGCGTAACCGTCGACGACATCGGCCGGCTCGGCTCCGAGGTGGCCGACCGACTTCAGTAGGTGTGCGATCGCGGTGTTTCGGTCGTCGGATTCGAGTTCGGCCTCGTACACCTGACGGTCGACGGAGAGTTCGCGTCCGGCCATTCTGCTCAGAAGGTCCGTCATTCGCCCCGCCCGCTCTTCGCTCCCGTGGCCTCGAATCATCGAATGCACCGCCAGCGCACCGGCATTGATCAACGGGTTCCGTGGCCTTCCGGTCTCCGCTGCCAGGGATATCTCGTTGAACGAGTCGCCCGACGGTTCGACGTCGACGGCCTCGAGCACCGCTTCGATGCCGTTGTCCTCGATAGCGAGCGCATACGCGAGCGCTTTGGCTATCGATTGGATCGAGAATTCGGTGTCGGTATCGCCCGCTCCGTGCAGCGACCCCCCGACGGTGGCCAGGGCGACTGCGAACGTGTCGGGATCCGCCGAGGCCACTACCGGGTTGCCCTCTGTCACGGTCCCGCCGTCGAACGCTCGACAGTCCTCCAAAACGGACGCGAGGTATTCGGGAACAGGCGATCTCATGTGTCCACGCTAGCCCTCGACGAGCAGGTCTTGACATTACGACCGTACAGCCGCTTACACTCCTGGTTCCTCAACCGTTGTAGGGCCCCCTCCCTCAAAGATCGGATTCCTGACGTGCGATTGCGACGCCTGATCGCTGCCGACTCGACAGATCGTCTGGCCGTGTACGTACCCGAGTCGGGGGCGTGGGTCGATCTCGACGCCGCCGTGTCGACGCTGGGTGCCGAAGAGGCCCTAAGCCCGCTCACCCGCACCGTGCTCGGGTTTCTCGATGCCGGTGAACGTGCGCGCGACGCGGCGTCAGCCGTGGTGCAGCGTGCGGTGTCCGAGGGAGTCGCGCTGATCGATCGACCGACACCGACGCTGCCGGTGGTCCCGGCGTCGCTTCGCTGCTTCCTCGGCTGGGAGGCACACTGGATCTGGCTGCGCACAACCTGGTTCGCCGCAACCTTCCGAAAGCCGTCCCCTTCATCCGCGGTTTCGAAACCGTCACTCGATCGACGTTTCCTGCGCTCCGTCCTGGGCCGGGATTCGACGACCATCCGGTCTACTACACCGGCAATCACCTCACCGTCGTCGCCGACGAAGCGCCGGTCGAGTGGCCGTCCTACAGCCGGGTACTGGATTTCGAGCTCGAGTTCGGAGCCGTGGTGACCAGGCCCGTCCGCGACGTATCCGAGCGAGAGGCCACAGCTGCGATCGGCGGGTACGTGGTGTTCGACGACATCAGTGCCCGCGACACCCAATGGGAGGAGCAGCGCCGCACCCCGTTCGGCCCGGTGGTCAAGACCAAGACCTTCGCCAGCTCCATGGGAGCCGACATCGTCACCGCCGACGAGGTGGCACCGCATCTGGACTCGTTGACAGCCACCGTCACGGTCAACGACGAAGTGTGGTCGACGACCGGCACCGCAGGCATGCGATACTCGGTCGGCGAATCTCTCGCGTACGCCTGTCGCGGCGAAAACGTCTACCCCGGTGAGCTGTTGACCTCCGGCACGCTGCCACGCGGATGCGGCCTGGAACTCGACCGCTGGATCGCCCCGGGCGATCGCGTCGAACTGAGCATCGAACGAATCGGTTCGGTCACCAATACGATCGGGACCCGCTGACGATTCAGCGCTCGATGTCGGACTTGTCGGTGGAGGCATCCTGGAACATCTCCAGGAACGACCCGAACCCGGATGCTCCCTTGCGTGATTCGTCCATGTTGTGATCGACGGCTCCTGCCGCCCCCTCGTCGTGTGTCATGTCTTGTAGCTTGCCGCTCCCAAATTGCAGCGAGTCAGGGACCGAGGACACGAATTGGCAACGAAGGGTAACGGACCGATAACGACGAACTCGAAGCTATGGATGGATCGAGCACGGTTTCCATCCATAACTTCGAGTTCGGTAGAAAAAATCAGGCCAGCTCGAACCGATCGAGCATCATGACCTTGTCCCAGGCCGCGACGAAGTCCGCAACGAACTTATCCTTGGCGTCGTCGCAGGCGTAAACCTCAGCGAGAGCGCGCAATTCGGAGTTCGATCCGAACACCAGGTCGTTGCGGGTTCCGGTCCACTTCGTCTCACCGGTCGCCGCATCCTTGGCCTCGTAGATGCCGTCCTCCGCAGCCGGGACCCACTCGGTGCCCATGTCGAGGAGGTTGACGAAGAAGTCGTTGGTGAGCGTTCCGACCTTGTCCGTCAGGACGCCGTGCGACGAGTTTCCGAAGTTGGCTCCGAGCACACGCAGTCCGCCGACGAGCACGGTCATCTCGGGTGCGCTGAGCGACAACAGGTTCGCCCGATCGACGAGGGAGTACTCCGCCGGAAGCTTCTGGCCCTTGCCGAGGAAGTTACGGAAGCCGTCGGCCTTCGGCTCGAGATCGGAGAACGAGTCGACGTCCGTCTGCTCCTGCGTCGCGTCCATGCGGCCCGGAGTGAACGGCACGCTGACACCGGCTGCCTGCTCGAGTGCGGCAACGCCACCGAGAACGACGAGGTCGGCGAACGAGACCGTTCCGGAGAACGACTGCTGGATTCCCTCGAGCACACGAATGACCTGTGCGAGCTCGTCGGGCTCGTTGACCTCCCAGCCTGCCTGCGGCTGCAGGCGCAGACGGCCACCGTTGGCACCGCCGCGCTTGTCGCTGACCCGGAAAGACGACGCCGCGGCCCAGGCAGCCGAAATCAGCTGCTCCTGAGTCAGTTCGGAGTCGAGGATCGTCTTCTTGAGCTCGGCGATCTGCGCCTCACCGATCAGCTCGTGATCGACGGCCGGGATCGGGTCCTGCCAGAGCAAGGTCTCGGACGGGACCTCGGGTCCGAGGTAGCGCGAGACGGGTCCCATGTCGCGGTGGGTGAGCTTGAACCAGGCCTTCTGGAACTCTTCTGCGAGCTCCTCGGGATGGTCGAGCCAGCGACGGGTGATCTGCTCGTAGATCGGATCGACACGCATCGCGATGTCGGAGGTCAGCATCGACGGGTGGCGACGCTTGGTGGGATCGACGGGGTCGGGAACGAGATCTGCGCCCTCGCCGTTCTTCGGGCGCCACTGGTGCGCACCTGCGGGGCTCTTGTAGAGCTCCCACTCGAATCCGTACAGCGTCTCGAGGAAGCTGTTGTCCCACTGGGTGGGCGTGGGGGTCCAGATGACTTCGAGACCACTGGTGATCGCGTCCGCGCCGACACCGCTCTGGTAGCTGTTCTTCCAGCCGAGGCCCATCTGCTCGATGGGTGCGCCCTCGGGCTCGGCACCGATGTGCACGTCGGGATCCGCTGCACCGTGCGTCTTGCCGAACGTGTGCCCACCGACGGCCAGTGCCGCGGTCTCGATGTCGTTCATGGCCATCCGGCCGAAGGTCTCGCGAATGTCCAGTGCGGACTGCACCGGATCCGGGTTTCCGTTCGGGCCTTCGGGGTTGACGTAGATCAGACCCATCTGCACTGCGGCAAGCGGGTTCTCGAGGCTCGTGCGATCGCCGTCGTAGCGCTCGTCGCCGAGCCAGGTCTGCTCGGGACCCCAGTAGACGTCCTCGTCCGGCTCCCAGGCGTCGACGCGTCCGCCGGCGAAGCCGTAGGTGGGCAGGCCCATCGATTCGATGGCGACGTTGCCGGTGAGCACGATGAGGTCGGCCCAGGAGAGCTTGCGGCCGTACTTCTGCTTGACCGGCCAGATCAGACGACGAGCCTTGTCCAGGCTGGCGTTGTCCGGCCAGCTGTTCAGGGGTGCGAAGCGCTGCATGCCCGCTCCGGCACCGCCGCGTCCGTCCTGCTTGCGGTACGTGCCTGCGGCGTGCCACGCCATGCGGATGAAGAAGGGGCCGTAATGACCGAAGTCGGCTGGCCACCAGGGCTGCGAATTGGTCATGAGCGCTTCGATGTCGCGCTTGACCTCGGCGAGGTCGAGGGAGTTGAACTCGGCTGCATAGTCGTAATCGGCACCCATCGGGTCGCCGACGGCCGGGTTCTTCTTGAGAATCTTGAGGTTCAGAGCCTTGGGCCACCACTCGCGGTTGCTACCACCCTCGACGGGCATCGGCATCGAGTCGTGCATGACGGGACACTTGCCACCCGATTCCTGTGGCTGATCCTCGTTCATCTCTTTTTCGCGTGTTGTGTGATCTTCTGACACGTGCTTCCTTCCAAGGTGTGACGATCGGGCTGTGATCGAGGTCGGTTCACGAACTCTGCTGTGTTCGGGAACCGGGAGGGAACGAAACAGGATCTGTCGACTGCCCTCGAGCAGTCGAACACTGTGCGCAGAAGCCCCAGTAGATGACTTCCGCCTCGTCGATCGTGAAACCGACGGAGTCCGATGCGGTGAGACACGGCGTTTCGCCGACCGCGCAGTCCACGTCTGCGATGACGCCGCAGGAGCGGCACACCGCGTGGTGGTGGTTGTCGCCGACACGAGATTCGTACCGGGCAGGAGATCCTGCCGGTTCGATTCGCCGCACCAGGCGCGCCGCGGTCAACGCATTGAGCACGTCGTACACGGTTTGCCGCGACACCTCGGGCAGCACCGATCGCACGAGTCCGAGGATCGTGTCGGTGTCTGCATGAGGATTGGATCCGACGACCTCGAGCACCGCGACCCTGGGACGGGTCACGCGCATGTCGGCGGTGCGTAACAGCTCCGCGTACGGTGAGATCGGCATCACAGTAATACTATCCTCCGCTTTTCTGGACAAAGTCAAGTATGCAGACGAATTCGCCGGATGTCGACCTCGCCGTCGCACAACAGCGTCGTCACGGAGCAATCGCGACTCCCACTGTTCGCTCTCTCGTCGCTCCCCGGTCGGATTCAACCCGGAATCAGGCCAGTGCCAGGAACAGTTTCTCCAGTTCGGCCTCGGTCATCGGCTCCTTCTCGCCCGCGCTCTCGCCCGTCATGCATTCACGCAGACCGGTGGCCACGATCTTGAAGCCGGCCTTGTCCAGCGCTCGGGAGACCGCAGCGAGCTGGGTGACGACATCCTTGCAATCGCGCCCGTTCTCGATCATCCCGATGACGCCGGCCAGCTGACCGTGCGCACGCTTGAGCCGGTTCAATACCAGTGCGATGCTGTCTTCGTCGCCGATCATGTCGATCCCCTCGATGGTTGTGATAGTGAACCCGATGGTACCCCCGGGGGCATCAAGCAGGATCGGATCCGGTCCCGCCCAGTGCCGCGATCGCCGCCTGCAGTTTCGTGGTGGCCTCGGCGGCGACCGCACCCAACTCCGGCTCACCGGTGACCTCGACCATGATGGCCGGGTTCATCGCCTCGACGACGACGGATCCCACTACTGCCGTGTCCTCGCGGACTACCACATTGCACGGCAACAGCAGACCGATCTGCTTCATCACTCCGACGGCGCGATGAGCAAGTCCCGGGTTGCATGCCCCCAGAATCACGTAACGCTCCATGTCCTCGCCGAGTTTGGCTTTCAGGGTGGCCTGCATGTCGATCTCGGTGAGAACCCCGAATCCTTGCTCCGACAACGCCTTTCTCGTGCTGTCGATCGCAGTGTCGAAATCTGTGTCGGTCAGTGTGGTGGACAATGCGATGTTCATGATGACTCCTGAAAAATCGTCGTGTGGTTGAGATGTCAGTGCGAAAAGCGGATGGAGGGCAGCACCGCGCGCAGCCACGCCGGCGACCACCAGGCACCGTGCCCGGTCAACCGCAACAGGACGGGAAGCAGCACGAGTCGAACGAGGAACGCGTCGAGCAGTACAGCGACACCGAGGATGATGCCCATCTCCTTGGGTGGCAGCGGATCGGAGAGTGCGAACGTGAAGAACACTGCCACCATCACCGCTGCGGCAGCAAAGATGACCCGCCCGGAGTGGGCCAACCCGTCGACCTGAGCAACCTTGGAGTCACCCGAGCGTTCGTAGTGTTCCTTGGCGGTGGCCAGCAGGAACACCGTGTAGTCCATGGCGATGGCGAAGATCATCGCGAAGAAGAACACCGGGCCCCAGCCGTCGAGGAATCCTTGCGGGGTGAAACCGAGCAGTGACGCCCCATGGCCGTCCTGGAAGATCAACTTGGCGACTCCGAAGGCCGCCGCCGTGGACAGCAGGCTCACCAGAGTGCCGAGCAGCGCGATCAGCGGGGCCTGCAGCGCCACCAGAAGCAGCACGAACCCGAGGACCAGGATGATCCCGACGACGATCGGCAGGTAGTCGTTCAGGGCCTGCTGGAGGTCCAGGTTCTCCGCGGGCGCTCCGCCGACGAGTGCCGAATCGGGCAGCGTGGATCGCAGATCGGCGAGAACGGTACTCATCGATTCGTCGGACGGATCCACCGACGGAATTGCCTGCAGCAGAGCAAATCCCGAACCGTCAGCGGCACTCTGCGGCGGAGTCACCATCGAGATCCCGTCGACCCCGGCAGCCGCGGTCGCGGTCTCGACAGCTGCCGCGTCGGGCACCACGATCTGAAGTGCTCCCGGTGCGCCCGGCCCGAACTGGGCCTGCACGAGCTCGTACCCCTGGCGCACCGGTGCATCCTCGGGCACCACCGCGATCGACGGCATCGCCACCTTCAAGCCGAGTACCGGAAGCGCCAGGGCGATCAGAATTCCCACGGAGACGACGGCGAACGGCCACGGGTGCTTGTGCAACAACTCGCCCCAGGCCGCGAACTTCGGGGATCGATGCTCCTGCCGTTTGGCGTACGGCAGCGAGGCGGCATTGACCTTGGGTCCGAGTGCACCCAACGCCGCGGGCAACAGTGTCATCGTCGCCAACAAGACGAAGGCGACGGCCAGCATGATCCCGACCGCCATCGTGCGCACCGCAGGCGCGGGGACGAGCAGCACGGCGGACAGACTCACCAGCACCGTCAGCCCGGACAACACGACGGCTTTGCCTGCGGTGTCCATGGTTTCGGCCACTGCGGCCCGAGGGTCGGCGTTGCGCAACGCGTCGCGGAATCGAGCGACGATGAACAGCGCGTAGTCGATTCCGAGCGCGAGGGCGAACATCATCGCGAAGTTCATGGCCCACACCGAGATCGGCGTGACACCGTTGAGGAGAACGAGACCACCAGCGGATGCGACGAGTCCGGCGACGGTGAGCAGCAGCGGCAATCCCGCGGCGACGAGCGATCCGAACGCAAGCACCATGATCGCCAATGTGACTGGCCACGAAAATAATTCGGCCTGGATCATCGCATCGTGGTTCGCCTTGTTGAAGTCCGACCACAGGGCCGACGAACCGGTGGGATACACCTCGATTCCGTCGGTCGAGAGCGCGGTCAACCGCTCCTTCACATCGTCGACGGCTTTGACCATCTCGTCGGTGGTGCCGTTCGCCCCGGCGATGACGATGCCGGTGCGGCCGTCCGGGCTGATCGTCATACCCGGTTGCGGCGCAACGACGTCCCCGAATCTGGTGTCGCCGGTGAATACATCGGAGACGTCGGCAATCACATCCTGAACAGCGGGATCGGTGATGGGTGCCGAGTCGGAGTGGACGACCACCTGCACCGCCGCGGAGGAATTACCGCCGAAGTGCTGCTGGGCCAACTCTCGAACCTGTACGGATTCGGATCCGTTCGCCTGCCATCCCGCTCCGGCCAGCGACGAGAACACCGAAGGTGCAAACGAACCGAGGCCCACGAGCACGATGAGCCACACACCGAACACCCACCGTCGGTGGGTCACCATCGAGCCGCCCGCGCGGCCGAGCAAGCCCGGCTCGGCCACAGGCCGATCATCCGGTGGACGAAGATCTTCGGCATCGCGCAGCGACATTGTGCTCCTATACGGGCGGGGGTATCGAACGGGGCAGACGAAACCCCGGAACGATCGAACGTTCCCACCTTCGCACATACCCAAGAGGGTATGCAAGTACCCCTGGGGGTATCAACCCAGGGGTACTTGTTCTTCAGAGTCGAGGGACCGGTGTTGTCACCCTCCGGTCAACGCCGACCGTTCCACTGTTTCTCGATGCCGCGCAACACCTCGAGCGTCCGAGCAGAATCGGCATCGACTGCCATCCTCGACCGAGCGCGCTCGAGCGCACGCTCGGCCCGAGTGACCGCACGGTGCCCCGAGTCGGTGGCCTCGACCATGTACTGCTGCCGATTTCGCGGATTGACGCTCCGCACCAGCAGCCCCGCCTCGACGAGACTGGCCGTCGTGGCGGTGATACTCGTCCGGTGCCGCACCAACTCCCGCGACAGCGCACTGTAGGACATCGGCCCTCGCCTGGACACCAGTTCCAGTACCTCGTACCTCGCCCAGCTCAGCCCCTGCGCGTCCAGTGCCTCCGCCAGACGAACCCGTGCGGCCGACGCCATGCGCAGCACCGTGGACACGATTTCGAGCTCGGTGGAATGCACCGGAGAGGTACCACCGTCGAACGATTCAGCGAGGGCAGTCATCGGACACTCCCCTACTTGATCTCTGCGAGGACGGTGCCTTGGGTGATGGCGTCGCCTGCGGTGACGGTCAGGCCGGTGATGGTGCCTGCTTTGTGGGCGTTGACGGGGTTTTCCATTTTCATTGCTTCGAGGACGGCGATGAGGTCACCGGATTCGACGGTTTGGCCTTCGGTGACGGCGACTTTGACCACGGTGCCCTGCATCGGTGCGGTGACCGAATCGCCGGATGCCGCTCCTGCTCCGGCACCGCCGCGGGTGCGGGCTTTGGGTTTACGCCGCACCGCTCCCGCAGGACCGCCGTTGACGCCGAGGGACAGTTCCCCCGGGCAGGGACACCTCGACACGTCGGA
>NZ_BAOX01000044.1:0-24372 GCF_000813105.1 Rhodococcus sp. BS-15
TCGCTGTCGGTCGCGCGGCCCTGCTCGATGCGGCTCCCGGTCATGTGGCACTGGTGCAGCGGTTGTTCTTCGCGGGACTGTCCGATTCCGATGTCGCAGTCCTCGGCGACACACTCGGTCGCCTCAAAGCGCACGTCAAGGAGAACGGGAGCATCTAGGTGCCAACCCGGTCCGAGCTGCGTTGTGACCGAGCTGCGTCAGGAGCGGAAGAACTCCAGCATGTCGGCATTGATGGTCGCCGCTTCTGTGGTGGGCATGCCGTGTGGGAAGCCCGGGTACGTCTTCAGCGTGCCGTTGGGCAGTAGCTTCGCCGACAGCACTCCGGCGTTCTGGTACGGCACCACCTGGTCGTCCTCGCCGTGCAGCACCAGCGTCGGTATGTTCACCCCACGCAGGTCGTCGCTGAAGTCGGTCTGGGAGAAAGCGACCACACCGTCGTAGTGGGCTTTCGCGCCGCCGATCATGCCCTGACGCCACCAGTTGGCGATGATGCCCTCCGAGGGCGTTGCCCCAGGCCGGTTGTAGCCGTAGAAGGGACCCTCGGCGAAGGTGCGGAAGAAGTCGGCGCGGCGGGTGGCCACCTGCACCTGCACATCGTCGAAGAAGGATTTCTCGATACCGCCGGGGTGGTCGTCGGTCTTGACCATGATCGGCGGTACCGAACTGATCAGCACCGCCTTGGCTGCGCGTTCCTCGCCGTGGCGGGCCAGGTACCGCACCACCTCGCCGCCGCCGGTGGAGTGGCCGACGTGGATCGCTTCGGTCAGGTCGAGTGCTTCGACGACGGCGGCGAGGTCGTCGGCGTAGTGATCCATGTCGTGCCCGTCCGCGACCTGCTGGGACCGGCCGTGGCCGCGCCGATCGTGGGCGACGACGCGATAGCCCCGCTCGAGGAAGAACATCATCTGGGCGTCCCAGTCGTCCGAGGAGAGTGGCCAGCCGTGACTGAAGATGACGGGCTGACCCGATCCCCAGTCCTTGTAGAAGATCTCGACATTGTCCGACGTTGTGATTGTTGGCATGGAGCAAGTCTCGACCGGACGCTATCGGTGCGGTACCACTGTGTGCGCCGAGAACCGCTCGTTTTGGGACACTCCTGTGGCAGCACCGAGCTGCGGTGCGAAGCGCTGTTGGTAGCTGCGCGGGGACGTCCCGATCCGGGCGACGAACGCGCGCCGCATCACCTCGCAGCTCGAGTAGCCGGCCCGGCGGGACGCCTCGCCGACGGTGAAACCTGCGTGAAGGGCGTCGCGAGCCAACTCGAACCTCGTCGACGCGACGAATTCGGCCGGTGACGTACCCAGTTCGGATTGGAACAGCCGGGTGAGTTGACGGGGGCTGATGGTCGCGAACCGCGCCAGCGTCGCCACGCTGTGGGGCAGTTGCGGGTTCCCCCGGATATGGTCGGCCACCCGTCGGACCGCCCCGGTGCGGGGTACCGGTCCGAGCAGTGACGACGAGAACTGAGATTGTCCGCCTCCTCGCTGCATGTACACCAGCAGTCCCTGCGCCGCCGCCCGTGCCACTTCGGGTCCGTGGTCGTTCTCCACGAGAGCCAGTGCCAGATCGATTCCGGCCGCTACGCCGGCCGAGCTGTACGTGTCCCCGTCGCGGACGAAGATGGCGTCCGGATCGACCGCGAGAGCGGGGTAACGGCGCTGTAGATCGGACGTGAACTTCCAGTGTGTCGTCGCCGCGCGGCCATCGAGAAGGCCGGCCGCGGCGAGTACGAACGCCCCCGTGCATACCGGCGGGTCCGTGTGGCGAGGTCGGCCGCGGCATCGACGAGTTCGTGGGTGACCAGGCGAACCGGATCGAATTCGCTACCGGCGACGATCACGGTGTCGAACTCTCCGGATTGCGCGACCGGCCGCGTGGACACCGTTGTCCCGACGGAGGTGCTCACCTCTCCACCGCCGGGAGAGAGGATCACCACCTCGTAATCTACGGCGGGCTGCTGGTTCGCCTCCACGAATACCTCTGCGGGACCGACGAAATCGAGCATTTTCACTCCGTCGAACACCAGGAAGGCGATCCGCCGTCGACCGCGGGATTCTTCGAACGCGTCGTTCATGTCTACAGAAGCTACCGCCGCGGGCGGTATCGCAGAGGACGGATGTCGTTCCACCCTTCGGGGCGGTGAGTTTTCGAGGCGGCTCGAGTCGGTACCGGCATGACCGACCACATATCCAGCAACCACACATCGAGCACCATCGTGAACATCGGCGTGGCCATGTTCTCGGTGTCCGATCAGGACGCGGCTCTCGCCTTCTACTCGCAAGTACTCGGCTTCGAGGTCCGCGGTGACTTGCGTTTCGGCCCCGAGGGCGAGTACCGGTGGCTCGAAGTGGCACCGCCTGGTTCGACTGCGCGCCTCGCACTCAACCCGCCGATGGGCGGCGCGCCCGGTGGAGGGTCCATCGGCGTCGAGACAGCCGATGTCGCAGCCGAGCATGCGCGGCTGAGTGCAATCGGCGGAGTCGATCTCGACGCTTTGATGGAAGAACAGGACGGCGCGCCGCCCATGTTCGCGTTGCGCGATCCCGACGGCAATTCGGTGTGGGTGGTTCAGGCCTGACGCGAGTGCGGCAGCGTTCGGCGCAGCACGGTGGATAGAAAAACCCGACCGAAAACCATCCCCGAATGTTACAGTGCTCGATGGCAAGGTCCTTGTAAGTGATCGCCCAGCGCGATCTTCGAGTTGGGAATTCCATGGTTCTCGAACACACCCCCGCTGCACCGATTCGTGCGCGACGCATCAAGTTCTCGTACCCCATAGGGTCGATGAATCACACTACGTGAACGACGACCTGGTAATGAGCCATGTGGTGTCGATGTTGTCGGCTGTGTTTCCGGAGGGCGAAGACTTTTTCGTTCGCTCTGTGAAGCATTACCGGAACGACATCACCGATCCGGAGTTGAAGGCCGCAGTCGCGGGATTCATCGGCCAGGAAGTGACCCATGGACGAGAGCATCGTGAGATCAACGAACGGCTGCAGGAAATGGGGTACCCAACTCGGCTGAGTGACCGTTTCACAAAACGTTCCTTGGCAACAGTTTATCGTCACGTGCCCCACAGACTTTCGTTGTCGATGACGGCTGCGTTCGAGCACTACACGGCAACTCTTGCTGCGTTGCTCCTCACCGAGCCCCGAGCCCGTGACCTGATTACCTCCGAAGAGGTCCGTGGACTGCTGCTCTGGCACGCATACGAGGAGGTCGAGCACAAAGCCGTGGCGTTCGATGTCTACAGACATATTGGCGGCGGCGAAGGGCTACGCATCTGGACGATGCGTGCGGTGCACATCATTTTCCTTGGATATGTGCTCATCTCCACTGTGCTTTCGATGCTCACCGACCGCGCTACCTACAATCCGGTCCGTCTCGTACGCAGTCTCGTCGCGCTGCGACGCAACCCGTGGCTCGGGCGGGGAGTGCTCCGCGAGCTGGGCACATACAATCGTCGCGGCTTCCACCCCAACGACAACTCCACGACATACCTACTCGATACCTGGCGTACCGGACTGTTCGGCGACAGCGGCGTGCTCTCCCACAATCTCGTACATGGCAAAAACCGGCGACCGAGCTGACCGAACGGGTAAGGGTCTTCGGGATGCTCTGGCCATGCATTGCCGAAACGCATAACGACACACTATGTCCACACCTCGTCGACGAGCTGGGCAAGGCCGGCCCCAGAGCTCGACTCATCCGAAGGCCGCATCGTGTTCACTTCGCCGTCGAATGGATGACGGGTGCAGTTCGTTCGGTCGCGAGAGTCTCGACCAATGGTGAGACGGGGTAACGAGATACGGATCGGGCAGGACATCTCTTTGCGGGCGGGGGCCACGCGTCGTCAGTTCTTGACGTGGAGTGCGTTGGTCGGGGCGTTGGCGTTCACACCCGAACTGGCGGGGGCGACGGCACACGCGCAGTCCGTGGTCACCCCCGATTACCCGTTCCGCCTCGGCGTTGCCTCGGGTGATCCGTTGCCCGATTCGGTGGTGCTGTGGACGCGGCTCGCCACCGATCCCTTTGCGCCGCTGGGCGGCATGACCCCGGGTGTCGTGCCGGTGCGGTGGCAGATGTCGACGGACGAGAATTTTGCGAACCTGAGCCGCGAAGGGATCGAGCTCGCCACCGAGTTCGACGGCTGGTCCGTGCACGTCGACGTCCGCGGTCTCGAGCCGAGCCGAGAGTACTTCTATCGGTTCCTCGTCGGCCCACATGCGAGCCCCGTCGGCCGCACGAAAACCGCACCGGCACTGGGGCAGCCGCTGAGCAAACTCGACTTCGCCTGGGCGTCGTGCCAGAAGTGGGAGGACGGTTACTTCGGCGCGTACAAGGACTTGGCCGCCTCGAACCTGGACGTGGTTTTCTTCCTGGGTGATTACATCTACGAGTACGCGATCAAGGACGAGGGCGCACGTAAGGGTGAATCGCGCAATGAGGCGTCCGCTCGAGAAACCATGGTGCTCAACGACTATCGCGATCGGTACGCCCTCTACAAGGCGGACGAGAACCTGGCCGCTGCGCATGCGTCGGCCCCGTTCATCTCGACGTTCGACGACCACGAGGTGGACAACAACTGGGCCTCGCAGATCAGCCAGGATGACGACGACCCGCGGGAGTTTCTGTTGCGCCGGGCCGATGCCTTCAAGGCGTGGTGGGAGAACACTCCGGTGCGCGCGAATCTGAAGCCTGTCGGCCCGGACATGAAGGTCTATCGTCGGTTCTCGTTCGGTGATCTGGTGGATTTCTCGGTGCTGGACACCCGGCAGTACCGCAGTGATCAGGCACACGGAGACGGCGAGCACGCCCAGGACGCCGAGACTGCCGACCCTTCGCGCACCATCACGGGGGCGGCCCAGGAACAGTGGATCCTGGACGGCTTCACGTCACCGTCGAGGTGGAACTTCTTGGTGCACCAGACGGTGATCTCCGATCTCGCGCGAGGGCTGGGCAGCGAACGCAAGGTCGGGATGGATCCGTGGAGCGGGTACGAGGCGTCCAGGCATCGAATCCTCGACGGTGCCCGAGATCGCGGCACGAAGAACGTGGCGTCGATCGTCGGCGACATTCACCGCACGATCGTCTCGGAACTGCGGCGTGACTACCAGGATCAGGTCTCACCGATACAGGGCGTCGAGATCGCGGCCACATCCATTGCGTCGGGCAAGGACGGTGCCGATGTCGATTCCGTCGGTGCTGCCGTCGCCGCCGCGTCGCCGCACGTCAAGTACGGCAACGCTCGTCGTGGTTACCTCCGGAGCACCCTCACCGATACCGAATGGCGTTCGGAGGTAAGGGTTCTCGACCGCGTCTCGACGCCGGGAGCCGCAGTGCGCACGGCAGCAACGGTCACCGTCCCCGAAGGTCGCCCGGAAATCCAGCTGAGCTAGAACCCGTCGGCGAAACTAGCGCCCGTCGGCGATGATCTGCGCGACGTTGCGCTCGGCCAGCGCCGTGATGGTCAACGACGGGTTGGCTGCTCCCGTACTGCCGGGGATCAGGGCACCGTCGACGACATACAGCCCGGGGTGACCCTTCACGCGGCCGTACCCGTCGGTGGCGTCGCCGAGTACCGCTCCGCCGAGTGGATGAGCGGTGAAGGTGTCGTCGACATCTCGGGTGAACGGTTCCGCCGCAACGATGGTGCCGCCGGCCTGGGCCATCCGATTCTGTACTGCGCGTAGAGCTTCGACGGTGTCTCGGCTGCCACCCTTCGGCCAGTTCAGTGTCAATCGGTTTGCGGCGGAATCGAATCCGAAGTTTCCGCGCAGTGGATCGATGGTCATGCCAAGTGAGCCGATGAACCCCAGGTTCACCGGAACGCCTGGCACGTACCAGTTCTCGACGGTCAGCGGCAGGCCGGAGTCGTCGACGATGCGGGATGCGCACGGCGCACCCTGCGGTCCGGCCGACATCGGGCCGAGTGACCGCGTCATCGATGCGTCGCCGTTGGTGCCCCAGCCGGTGCCGACGAATTCGTTGAGATTGGGCAGCGCACCGGTGGTGCGGGCCCGCATCAGCAGTTCGGTGGTACCGATGGATCCGGCTCCGAGGACGAGGGTGTCGCAGGTGACGGTGCGAGTTTCGACAACGTTGCCGAAGGGGTCGAGGCGCTCGATGTCGACGCGGTAGCGGCCACCGGATTCGGTTCCGATCGCCGCGACGCGGTGGCTGTGGCACACGCTCGCGCGGCCGGTGGCTCGGCCTGCGGGATGTAGTTCTGGGTCAGGTCGTGCTTGGCACCGTTGGAGTTACCGAAGGTGCTCGCGCCGACGGTCGCGGACGGGCGGGATCGGCCGGCGAGTTCGTCGCGGACGACGTTCCAGTTCCAGTTGCCGTCCACGGCTTCGGGGGTGAAACCGGCTCGCCGGGCGTGATCGTCCCAGGTTCGTGAGTGCGCGAAGTTCGGGCTGTTGTAGACGTCCTCGGGCATCGCCGACGGCCGGAGCATCGAGCGGGCCTTGGGGTACCAGGTGGCGGCCATCTCGTCGTAGTTCAGGCGTCCGCCGAAGGAGAGGTCGAAGAACTTCTTTTCGGGGGCGATGGTCACGCCCGTGTAGACGATCGAGCCGCCGCCCACGGCGGCGCCGCGCCACACCGAAAGGTTTTCGAACCGGGTGGTGTCGAGGACGCCGCCGAACAGATCGACCGGCCCGACGGGCATTCCGGTGATGTTGGTGAACGAGCTCTGCTGCCACAGTCCGCGTCCGTCGGCGGTCATGTCCGCGGTGAAGATCTCTCGCCACGGGTCACGCGGCCAGCGCAGTCCGCGTTCGAGCACGGTCACCTGGCTGCCGGCTTGCGCCAGGCGCAAGGCCGCGGCGCTGGCACCGAATCCGGAGCCGACAACGATGACGGACGAGTGGTCCGGCGGACGCGGCGGATCGGCGAACAGCTCGGGAACCAGTGAGCGGATTCGCTCGGCACCGATGGGGAGTGCGCCTGCTGTGGCAGAGCCCGGCAGTCCAGCTGAGCTCAGGACCGGAGCGGCGGCAGCGCCGAGCATTCCGGCAGCGGCCAAACGCAGCAGTTGCCTTCGATTCACGGAAAACTTCCCCCTAGTGCGTGCGGACAGCGCTCACGATTGTGTCGTGTTTGCTGCAAGAAAGCGAACACTTCGGTCCGATATAGGGACGGCTCCCAGCTCGGCCTCAGGTTTGCCTGTCACACTCCGCTCATGGTTTCGGCATCGGTGGCTCTGTTACTGCTCTTCGCAGCGGTACTGGGCATCGCAGCGCACCTCGTCGACGCCCGGGGGCAGGCGATGCTCGTCTTCGGTGCTTTGGCACATGTCCTCATGCTCGCCGCCGTGCCCGGCACTGCTCTCGCGGCCGTGGCGTTCGGTTGGTGGGGGTTGGCAGCGGGCGCGGTTGTATCGATGATTGCCGCGGCCACGCAGATTCCTCTGTTCAGGCACCGCTCCCGGACGACGGCCGAGGCACCGAATCTGACGGTGTTGCACGCCAACATCTGGCTGGGGCAGGCCGATCTCGACGCGTTGGCAGCGCTGGTCGAGCAGCATCGCCCCGACGTTCTCACTCTGGTGGAGTTGACGCCGGAGGCCGACGACCGTCTTCGCCCGAGACTGTCCAGCTCGTTGCCGCATGCCTACGTCAGTGCAGCTCCCGGCGGCGAAGGCAGCGGAATCTACAGTCGCTTCCCGCTCGCCGACCAGCGCAGGCACGACGGCTTCGTCACCGAGTTGCTGTCCGCGCGGGTGGAGATGCCCGGTCGGCCGCTGGTGTTCGCGGTCCATCCGGTGCCGCCGTGGCCGCGGGAGCCGTCCGAGTGGGTACGTGAGCTGGGGTTACTGCGCCAGCTGTTGGCCAAGATCCCCGTCGACGACGGTCCCGTGGTGGTGGCGGGCGACTTCAACGCGACGCAGGATCATCGGCGGTACCGGGATCTGCAGGACGGCCGGTTCGTCGATGCGGCGGTGGCCACCGGGGTGGGCATGCTCAGGACGTACCCGGCGCATACCTGGTACCCACCGGTGATCGCCATCGACCATGTTCTGGTGGCAGACCTGGCCGTTCGATCGGTCGAAGCCGTGACCATTCCCGGCTCCGACCACCGCGGCATCCTGGCCCAGCTGGCTTGGGTCAGTTCTAGATCCGGCGAGTCAGGACTGTGCGGGCAACTGCTGCACCGACCACTTGTTGCCGTCGGGGTCGGCGAAGTACACGAACGTGCCCCAGCCCTCGTCCTTGGGCGGATCGATGGTCAAGCCCGCCGACTTGAGGTGCTCGTAGGCCTCCTGGACGTTGTCCACGACCATCAGAATCCCGGCTCCCTTGCCCGGCTCGGCGTCGGTGATTCCCTCGCCGATCGCGATGGAGCAGGCCGAACCCGGGGGAGTGAGCTGGACGTACCGGATGCCGTCCCAGGGGCGGGCGTCATGGTCGGCGTTGAAACCGATCGAGACGTAGAAGTCCTTGGCGCGATCGACGTCGGTGACGGCGAGGGTGACGAGTTCGATCTTCATGGTGAGGTTCATGGATACAGACTGACCGCTATTGCGGACATATTCGGTCCGCGGTGGACGAACACTTCGAGAAATATGCCCGACGCCTCGTCGGTTGTTCCAGCTGTGTTGCTTTCACTCCTCGACAGATCCCGCACGCGAACCGGTTTCGACGACGGGTCGGCGTTGCGTCATACCGTCGAGCGGGCAGCGCATGCGGAGAAGATCGGGCTGCATCGGTTCTGGGTGGCCGAGCATCACGGCGTTCCAGGGATCGCGTCGGGCGCGCCTGCGGTTCTCGCCGCGGCGGTGGCGTCGCGCACCTCACGCATTCGCGTCGGATCCGGCGGGGTGATGCTGCCCAATCATCAGCCGCTGGTCGTGGCCGAGCAATTCCTGATGTTGGAGTCTCTCTTTCCCGGCCGGATCGATCTGGGCGTCGGCCGCTCGCTCGGATTCACCGAACCGGTGCGGTCCGCACTGCGTCGAGACCGTGATGCGCCCGACACGTTCGAGGCCGACATTGCCGAATTGCGTTCGTATCTCGACGGTTCGGGCCCGGTGACGGCCCGGCCCGCTGTTCCGTCTCCGCCGGTGTTCGTCCTCGCCACCGGAGCCGGTCTCGAGGTTGCTGCCCGCGCGGGTCTTCCGGTCGTTGTCGGTGGACCGGTATTGCAGCAGGACGATCCATTGGCGCTCTATCGCAAGCACTTTCTGCCCACGCCCGCGAATCCCGAACCGTACGTGATCGTGTCGTTGGACGTGACCATCGCAGCGGACGCCGCCGATGCCCGCAGGCTCGCCGTCCCGGAGGCATGGGCGATGGCCAGGTCCAGGCGCGAGGGCGAGTTCCCGGCTCTCGAACCGGCGTCGGCGATCGATGAATCGCAATGGACGCCGCAGACGCGGAACCGAATCGAGCGTCGTTGGCGTCGAGCATCCTGGGCACGGCCGGGCAGGTCCGTCCGCGGCTGGAGGAGGTGGTCGAGCGCACCGGCGCGAACGAGATCATGGCCTCGACGTCGACGTACGATCGCGCCGAATTGTTCGACGCCGACGCCGCGTTCGCTCAGCTCGCAGGCGTGGCGGGCTGAACCGGTGCCGTGGGTTTCATAGGTGCCGTCGCGGCCAGGGCCGCTACGAGGTCGCGTTGAATGTCGGTGGCGGGCACGGTCGCGTCGACGACGGCCGATACCGGTAGCCGAAGCCTTCGGTCGGCCTCTGTGCAGAAGACCAGCCCGGTCTTGGGGGTGCTGTCGGCGGTGCTGGCGTACAGGATGGACCAGCATTGCGGGTTCTTGAGGAGTTCGGCGCTGGCGGTGTGGTCGGACGCCACGGGTGGGCCGAAGCTCAGCGGCAGTCCGCTGCGTTTCATCTCGCGCTCGATCACCCGGTGCAGCAGGATTTGCTCGCTTCGTTTGGGTAGTAGCAGGGGGTAGTCGGCGAGCTGGCTCAGGCTCGGGTTGTCCTCACCCGCCAGAGGATGGCCCTCGGGGAGGACGACGACGAGGTCCTCGGTCCACAGCTCGGTCACGTGCAGACCGGAGCGTTCGACGCTGCCGCGGATCAGCGCCACCTGGCAGTCGCCGGACGTCACCGCTTCGATCTGTTCTGCGAATCGTTTCAGGACGAAGTCGATCTCGGCGTCGGGATGGCGCTCGCGGACCGCGACGATGGCGGAGATGGCGTTGGCTGCGAATGTCATGTTTCCGGTCAGGCGCAGCTGATTCCGCCTTCGGGTCGTCAGCGCCAGGGCGGACTGCTCGAGCTCCACCATGTGCCGGGCGATGGAGACCAATTGTGCTCCGACAACGGTCAATCGGACGGTCCGGGAGGTCCGCTCGAACAGGGGTTCACCGATTTCTCGTTCCAGCTTGGAGATCTGCAGGCTGATCGCCGATTGCGAGACGTAGCAACGTTCGGCAGCGCGAGAGAAGTTCAGTTCCTCCCCGACCGCGAGGAAGTACTTCAGCTGCCGCAGTTCCATGCCGCCATTCAACCATGAGTTCTACTCATAGATGCTATTTCAACTTCCGCGTTGATAGAGCTTCGCGGTCGGAGTTTCATGGAGGTAGTTCTTCGTAGAGGGAAAGACTCGAGCCGAAAAGGAAAGTGCTGTGCAAACGTACGACGTCGTCATCGTGGGATCGGGATTCGGAGCATTGGCCGCCGCCAAGTCTCTGGGCAAGGCCGGTGTGACGTTCTCGCTGATCTCCAGCACCACCGAACACCTCTTTCAGCCGCTGCTCTATCAGGCCGCCACCGGAATGCTCTCGACGGGCGAGATCGCCCCTCCGATCCGACGCATCCTCGCGCAGTACGAGTCGGCCGACGTGCGTCTCGGACGCGTCGTCGATGTCGATCCCGACGCTCACCAGGTCACCTACGTCGGTGCCGGGCAGAACCACACCATCGGCTTCGGTCGTCTCATCGTCGCCACGGGTGCCACGCAGGCGTACTTCGGCCGTGACGAGGTCAAGGACCGCACGTTCGCGCTCAAGACCGTGGACGACGCGATCGCGCTGCGCGAGCAGATCCTGAGCTGCTACGAGACCGCACACATGACGACCGACCCGGCCGCCCGCAAGGAGCTGCTGAGCTTCGTCGTCGTCGGTGCAGGCGCGACGGGTGTCGAATTGGCCGGCCAGATCAGGGATCTCGCGCACCGCTATTTCGCCGGCTCGTTCCCCGACATCGACCCGAGCGACGTCACGGTGACCCTCGTCGACGGAGTCAAGGAAGTGCTGCCCGCGTTCGGCGGCAAGCTCAGCGCTTACGCCCGTACGAAACTCGAGAAGTCGGGCGTCGACGTCGTCACCGGGGCCATGGTCACCGACATCGCCGACGACGTCGTGACGGTGCAGGATGTCGACACCAAGACCTCGCGGGCGTACCCGGCCAAGACGGTCATCTGGTCGGCGGGTGTGCAGGCCAGTGATCTGGCGTCGACCGTCGCAGAGCGCACCGGGTGCGAGACCGACCGAGCCGGACGCCTTCTCGTACACGACGACCTGACGGTCGGTTCGGCCAAGGACATCTACGCGATCGGCGACGTGACGTCGTTGAACAAGCTCCCCGGTCAGTCGCCGGTGGCGATGCAGCAGGGCAGGCACGTCGCGAAGATGATCATCGGGAAGGTCGACGCCGGGACGCCGTTCGAATACACCGACAAGGGCAGTATGTCGATCGTCGGTCGATTCAGTGCGGTGGCAAGGCTGTTCGGCAAGGTCGACATGTCGGGGCCGATTGCCTGGCTCATGTGGCTCGCCGTGCACCTGATGTACCTGGTCGGCTTCCGAAACCGCTACGTCGCGGTGGTGTCGTGGATGACCTCGTACATCGGCGACAAGCGACCGCACTTCCAGTACACCGACCACTCAGCTTCGGCAACCGAGCTGACCAGCAAGACCTCGGACGAGGAGCAGCGCAGAGCGGCCTAGTTGTAAAGACCCCTAGTTGTAAAGGCCTACGTCGCAATGCCGTTGCGGTAGGCCCAGATCACCACGTGGACTCGGGTGGTGACGTCGAGCTTGCGGCAGATGTTGCGACGTGAGTTTTCACCGTGCTCTGTTCGACCTGCAGTGAACGGGCGATCTCGTTGTTGCCCAGGCCCTGCGCCAACAGTTGCACCACTTCCATTTCACGCAGACTCAGGTCGTGTTGCGGCGCAACGGAAGTGGGTGGCTTCGGGGCACCCCGGCGGGCGAACTCGGTCATCAGACGCGGGGTCAGTCGAGGGGAGAGGACCGCTCCGCCGGCGGCGACGGTGACCACCGCATCGGCGAGTTCGTCGGGATCGGTGTCCTTGAGCAGGAAGCCGGACGCTCCACTGTCGAGAGCTGCGAACACGTACTCGTCGAGGTCGAACGTGGTGACGACGATGACACGAACGCTGTCGAACTGCGCCAGTATCTCGCGCGTGGCGGTCAGCCCGTCGCCGTTCGGCATCCTGATGTCCATCAGTACGACGTCCGGTCGCAATGCCGACACCTGGTGCACGGCATGTTTTCCCGAGCTCGCGTGCCCGACGACCTCGATGTCGGGATGGCCGGCCAGGAACAGCTCGAATCCCTGCCGAACCACCGGTTGATCGTCCGCGATGAGTACGGTGATCATGCCGGCACCTCCAGTGGCCGAGAGATCTTCCCGCCGATGGGCAGTCGAGCGCGTACGGTCCACGTCGCTCGGTCGCCGGACAATCGGGCATCGAGGGTGCCGCCGAGCAGTGCTGCCCGCTCCCGCATTCCCGGAATTCCGAATCCCTGACCCGAGGCTCGTCCGGTTCGGAGCTGCCCGAGGTGATCGTGTTGGTGACGGTCACCTCGATGGCCGAGGATCGATTCGATACCTCAACGCGCACATCGCAGTTCGGCGCATGACGTCGGGCATTGGACAGCGATTCCTGAACGATGCGGTAGCACGTCAGTTGCACGGCGCTGTCGGTATCGCCGCTGTCTGCCACGATGCTCATCTCGATGCGCTCGAACGATATTCGTGACTGTTCGATAAGTTCGACGATATCGGAGATCATCGGCTGCGGAGCACTGTCGGTGTCGGTTTCGGTGTCGCTCGGGCGCAGGATTCCGACGATCTGGCGCAGGCTGTCGAGGGTGCGCTGGCCGTGTCCGATTGCGCCGGTGAGTAGTTCGCGTGCCTGCTCGGGGTTGCTCGTGATGAGTGTCCTCGATGCCTTGGCCTGGATGAGCATGCCGGTCAGGTGGTGAGCTGCGACGTCGTGCAGCTCGCGTGCCATGGT
Source organism: Rhodococcus sp. BS-15 (assembly GCF_000813105.1). Taxonomy (NCBI): domain Bacteria; kingdom Bacillati; phylum Actinomycetota; class Actinomycetes; order Mycobacteriales; family Nocardiaceae; genus Rhodococcus; species Rhodococcus sp. BS-15. Next base: position 13,230 of record NZ_BAOX01000044.1, read on the forward strand.
CTTTCGTTCGTTGTCCAGGGCCGCGTTCAGCCGTTGCCGGTGTTCGATTTCGGCTCGGCCGAGAGCAGCCTCGCTCTCGAGTTCCTGCGCCCGTCCGCGTGCGATGTACTTGCCCAGTGCGATGAGCACCGTGTAGTTGATGGCGAGGTTCGCGATCTGCTCGACGACCACGCCGATCGTGCCACCGGGGCCGGTGTCGACGCTGACAGCGATTTCGAGGATCAACCCGACGGCGATGGGGGCGAACAGGCGTGGTCCGGTCACCCGAATTGCCAAGGCGGCGATGGCGAACCAGTACAGCGGGGTGAACCCGAGAGTCCGGTCCGGCAGAACGAGAATCAGTGCGATGCTGATGGCCACCACCGACAGGTACGCCGTGACCGGAAAGGATCGGCGCACGCACGTCACCGCGGTCATCGCCAGCAGGGCAACGACACTCACTGCGATCAGGGGTGGGCTGCTGACGAGTTCGTCTCTCGTGTCACCGACCATGCCCGTCGAGAGTTGGAATCCGGCGTAGACGAGTGTGGCCAGGAGCATCTCGATCGGCAGCACCACGGGATTGCGCGGCCGCCAGGACGGGCGAAACGTGCGCACTACGCGGTGAAAACCCCGTATCCGGGAATCACCCAGCATCAGAGTCGACTCCGTTCTCCTGCCACATCTTTCGAGCTCGAATTCTTCTTACCGACCACCCACAGCGGCCCGGTGACGAACCAGAAGAATGTGATGACGCCGAGAGGCTGGATCACGGTCTTCAGCGCTGCTGCCTGCTCCGAGTCTGCCACGGTGTAGGCCAATGCGTAGGTGATCGCCAGCGCGATAGCGGCAGCGGCCAGCCACTTCACGAATCCTCGGATCTCGTTGCGGTAGGCCTGTGGACCGGTCTTCGGGGGCTTGACCGGTGCGGGTCCGCCGGCGAATCGGTGCGCGAAGCGCACGTCGAGCCAGGCCACCGTCGAGTGCGCGAACACGACGGTCCAGCCGAGGTAGATACCGGCGAGGCGGTGCGCGAATTCGACGTCTCCGCCCCGGTGCAGATCGAGCGCCACGGCCGCGATCAAGACGATGTCGAGGACCGGGAGCAGTGCGAGCGTGATCGTGCTGGCGCGTTGCATGCGTGCCACGTAGCGCAGGCACAGGCCACCGATCACCAGAACCCAGAAGCCGACCTCGCAGATCGCGATCGTGAGCAGAATCGGATTGTTCATGGCCCTGATCTCACCGCAGCCGATGCGTGCGCGATACCCCTGCGGAGGCGTCGTACCTGGTGGTTCGGCTGAAGGTACGACCCTGAGCTCCACCAAAAGTCGTAGCTCCACCGAAAGCCGTAGAGCCAGGAGCTGTGCTTCAGGCGGGCTAAGCTCTTCGGCGTGATCCGCTTCGGAGTGCTCGGGCGTCAACCGAAGATCTTTTGGGTCTTCGTCGCTGTTGCGGTCATTGCTGCAGGAGTGATCGTCGTGGAGTCACGCGCGTCCGGCCCTGCGGACGTCGCGTTGCCCGAGACACCTGCGTTGAGCGGGTTCAGCTCGTTGGACTACGGCCAGGGTGATACGTCGACGACGATTCCGAGGTGTGATTCCGTCGTCCTTCCAGGCTCCGGGGATTCCGTCGGGGTGTTTTTCTTGCTCGACGGAGGAAGCTACGACGATCCTCGCTATCCGTGGTTCTCCGGCCGTAAGGCAACCGCGCTGTCCGACGCGCTCGTATCGGCGTTGCCTGCCGACACCACCATCGAGTTCGCAACGCCAGGAACGTCCGCGTTCGGAACCGAATCCGCGCTTCGATTCGGACCTGTCCAAGGTCCCACGTCCGACAGTTCGGTGGACGACGGTTCTGTGGATGATCTATCGATGTTCGCGAGCTCCACTGCAGCCGGATTGCTGATTCGCGACGGACGGGGTGCTGACATGACGGTGACGATGTCGAAGTCCACTGCGGGTGTACCGGCCTGTGTCGGTGGCAGTCTCGATCGCAGGCAGATGTCGGCCGACGGTACGGTCGTGGACACAAAGGAATCCATCAGCGAAGACGGTGGTCGGACAGCGGTGGTCAGGACGGCGACCGCCTATGCATCCGATGGAACGACGTTGCAGGCCAGCGTGAGCCAGTTCGTGTCCTCGGACGAGGTGGTGTCCATGGACGACCTGATCTCCCTGGTGTCGTCGAGCGATCTGCGACTCGGTGCACCGATCCCGGATGGCACCCGCCTGCCTCCTCTGCCCTGTGATGCGCGCGGAGGGTTGCAGGATGGACCAGCGGTGACCCGGGCCGACGCCGAACGTGTCGGTCACGCGCTCGAGCAGGCTCGCATCCTATCGCTACGTGCCGTCATTGTGCTCGAGCAGCCACTCGTGCCGATGCAACGCGTAGCCTTCGCCGACGACGCGTTGTGCACAGCCGGACGGATCGTGACGCCGGGTTCTGAAGGTGTTGTGACGGTGTCTATCACGGGTGGACAGCCGCTCCCCGAGATTCCCGACAAGTACGATCCGGCCGCTGATCGCTCGGTCGATACAGTTCGCTTGCCCGACGGATCCATCTCCGAGCGTTCGAAGTTCGGCGTCAGGACCGTCACTGTGACCCGGCCGTCGGGCACTCGTGTTCGTATTTCGTCGACGTCGGCGGGCGAACTTGTCACCGTTGCCAATCTGGAGTCCATCGCGACCGCACCGGGTCTGGACCTGTGAGCGTGCGGTGGCCGGTGTGGCTGGCGGGCACTGCAGCAGTCGTCACCGTGGCTGCGGCGGTGATCGTTGTCGCCGAGGATGACCCTCCGGTGGTCGCGACCGCACCCGCAGCGACGACCACAGCCCCGCCGACAGTTCCGCGTGCGCCGGAGGTGCAGTGGTCCAGATCTGCAGACGATGTCTACGGTCGCGGATTCGCGCAGTTCAGTGATCCGGGCGTGGGAAGCCAGAACTATCCCAGTGCAGCGTCGTTCATCGATGCAGGCGAGGTGTATGTCGCCTATGTCGGCCTACCCGATCCCTCTACCGGTAACTTCGACGCCCCCGCGCTGGTGGGACTCGATGCGATGGATGGATCCACTGTGTGGCGGCGTGACGACTTTCGAGTGGACTCCTGTGCGGACCAGCTTCTGTCCGGAAATCTCGTGTGCGTGTCCACCAGCGAATCGGAGAACCCGGATTCGAAGATCGTCGTGGTGAACGCCATGACCGGTGAGGGGCGTTCCGTTGGTGCGCCGCAGCGAATCCTTGCGGTCGGCACCGATGGGTCATCCCTGTACACGGTCAATTCGACCGTGGCTCCGCAGGGTTACGAGGGAACCCCGCAGATCAAGAAGGGCTCCGTGGACGATGTCGGCCGCGATTGGGTCAGTGAGTTTCCCGGCGTGGCCATCTACGCAGGTTCGCCGAGCTCGGCGATCACCTTCGACGGTACTTACGGCCTGGGTCGATTCGGTTCGACAGCAATAGGATTCGACTCGGCCACCGGGGCGATCACGTGGTACCGGGGTTATCCCGACAGTTGCGTGCAGCAGCCGTACCGGGTGGAACCGGCGCTGGTGATCATGACGGAGTTCGTGTGCTCGTGGTCGGAGGCATTCACCGGCACCGCCGCTGTCACTTCCGACGGTCGAGTTCTGGCCAGGTCATCGACGCCGATCTATCCCTATCCCGAGATCGACGCTCCTGCTGACCTATCGCTGCCGATGATTGTCGGCGATACCGCCTTCGACCGATCGACCGGAGCGTTTGCCTGGTCGAGCCCGCTGTTGGCGTCGACCAACGGTGTGGCCGTCGTCGGGGACGTGGTGATCGCGCGAGCTCCGGGCACCGCTCACGTGACGGCTCTCGATCTGCGGACCGGTGCAGTCCGATGGGAGAGCGATCCTGGTGACTACCATCCGATCACCGCCTACGTCGACGGTCTCGCGTACTCCACGGCGGGCGGCATCGTGGAATCGATTGCGGTGGAGGATGGTTCGACTCGTCGACAGGTAGAGATCGAGCCGACGCCCGACCGTTTCGGAACCGATCCGTACCTCGGTTCGCGGGTGGAGCAAGCCGGCGATCATCTGGTCTATACGTCCACCGCAACGCTTGCCGTCGTGGACCGGTAGTAGCTCACAGCCCGTGCACCTACAGTGGAAGTACGCATACAGGACATACGAAACCCGGGAGTCGACGATGGCAGGCAAGAAGATCGACAGAGTGCACGCACAGTCCGCGCTGGAGACGGTTCGCGAGAATCCCGGCATCGCGTTGATCGCCGCCGCGCCCGCGTTGGTGGTGCTGGCGTTGGTGTGGTGGCTGCTCGGATTCCCCGCCGCGTTGATTCTGCTGATCGCAGCAGGCGGTGCCGGCTACCTCTACCTCAGGAACCGGTGATCTCTGATAAGTACTGACTACCGTCAAGCACTGATCACTGCTCGGCGCGGGGGATGCAGAACTCGGTGATGGTGGCCGAGCCTGCAGCGAGCTCTGCCCAGGACGCCTCGGTGGTCAGCACTGCGATTGCCGAGGTGGGGAAGCGGTGTCGAACCTCTCGGGCCAGGTCGGTGTCGTCGTCTGCCGCCAGTTCGAGTGCGGTCCAGGGTATTCCGGGCTCATGCCCGACGACCAGCAAGGTGGATACCGTCACGTCGTCGAAGTAGGTGTCGGCCAGCCGAATTTCGTCGATGATCTCGTCGGCGGATCCGCCGTAGATGTCTCGCTCGAAGCGGGTGGGAGCGCCATCCAAGCCGGTGGCGGCCAGGGTTTCGCGGGTGCGCAGGGCGGTCGAGCACAGCACTGCGTCGACTCTGCCGACGTGCTCGGTGATCCAGCTCCGGCGAGCGCCGCCTCGCGTTGGCCGCGGGCGGCCAGGGGCCGTTCGTGATCCGGTACTCCGTCGGGGTAGCCGGATTTGCCGTGCCGCATCAGCACGAGGGTCCTAGTGGTCGCCATGCCGTCCACCGTAAACGGTCAGGGCGACGGGATCGGGGAGAACGTCCACCTGCTCCGGGAAGACGAACTTGCGCATCGCCCACCATCGGAATGCGGTTGCCAACAACGTGCCGATGATGGATCCGCTGACGAAGTCGGCGATGTTCTCGGTGAGGAAGGACACGTTCGGCGACCGCAGATCCAGCATGTAACTCGACACCCACAGCGGTAGCTGGTTGATCGCCAGGCCGGTTCCGGCAACGGCGAAGAACAGCGCTGCTTCGTGGTGACGTCGTCGTCCGCCGCGCGCAGTGAACGACCATTCCCGGTTGAGGATGTACGACACGATCGTCGCGATCAGCACGGCCAGAACGTTCGCTGTCACCGGCTTGTCCTGCAGGATCGTCCACTTCAGACCGAAGAACAGTACGACGGTGACAACGAAGGTGATCGCTCCGACGATGAGGAACTTGAGGGCCTCGGCGTGCTTGACGAGGGGCTCGAGCCAGCGCTGGGGAACGTGGTCGGTGAGGCGGTCGGACACATGCATCCCATCGACGTTACCTCGAGTAACGGATCCGGCCGGCTCGCGAACGATAGGCTCGCAGCGATATGACTAGCGCCCGGCTGTCCGTTCTCGTCGTCTTCTTCGTCAATGGAGCGGTGTTCGCCAACTGGGCTCCGCGCATTCCGGAGATCCAGCGGTCGCTGTCGATCGACGTTGCCACCCTCGGCCTCGCGCTGACCGGAATCGGTCTCGGCGGGCTGGCTGCCGCGCCTGTCGCAGCTGCCGTGGTCCGACGGTTCGGCAGTCGGTGGGCGATTCTCGCCTCGGGTCTGTCGCTGTGCGCGGCGTTCGTGCTGCCTGCGGTGGCTGTGTCGTGGTGGACGCTGTTGGCGGCGCTGGTGCTGCTCGGCGGAGCAGACGCAGTGATGGACATTTCCATGAACGCGCAGGGTGTCCTCGTCGAGGAGCGGCTGGGCAAATCGGTGCTCAGCAGCTTCCACGCCGCGTGGAGTGTCGGTGCCGTCGTCGGGGGAGTGACCGGCGCGGCCGCGGCAGGTATTCGAATGCCGGTGGCGGCACACTTCGGTCTGGTCGGTGCGGTGCTGATTCTGGTCCTGGCCGCCGTTGGGCGGGGTTTGTTGGGTCCGGAACCCCTCGCGCCCGCGTCGGATGACGACCTGGACGTGCGGCATGTTGTCGTCCGCCCGACTGCGGCCCTCGCGATGCTGGGCGCCGTGGTGCTGCTCGCCGGTCTGATGGAGGACTTTCCGCAGTCGTGGAGTGCTGTCTACATGACGACGGAAGAGGGCGCGGGCCCCGGCTCGGCCGGTATCGCGTTCGTCGCGTTCTCGGCGGCGATGCTGATCGGCCGGTTGGCCGGAGATCGGATCGTCGATCGGTTCGGGCCTTCCGCCGTGTTGACGGGCGGAGCGTCGCTGGTGGCACTCGGTTTCTTGGCCATCCTGGGGTTGTCGAGTCTCGCCGCGGATCTACCGGTGCTGGTCATCGCAGCGTTTGCGGTCGCAGGTCTGGGCTCGAGTCCGCTGTTTCCCATCGTCTTCAGCCTGGCCGGGCGGCTCCCGGGTGTGTCCTCGGCAGCGGCCATCTCGATCGTCTCGCTGATTTCGCGGATGGGATTTCTCCTGGCACCCTTGGCTGTCGGTCGCGTGGTGGACGCCGCGGGCTTCGGATCGGTGTTGGGGGCCATCGCCGTCGCCGGTTCTGTCGTCGCGGTGATCGGGTGGTACTACGGCCGCAGATTCCCCGTCGAGTCGGCTCAGGGCCTCGGCTCGAGGTAAAAGCGCAACAGCCGACGCACTCGTCGGCCGCGAGCTCCTCGGGATACGTCACTGCCTGCAGCGTCAGCCCGTCGACGAAGGTATGCAGTTCGGCCGCTGCACGTTCGTCCGCATTGCTGTCGAAGGTGAATGCGGGGGAGTTCGGTCGATCGAGATCGTGCAGGTGCGCCCACGCGAGCCGGCACAGGTAGCGGCTGCCGAACCATCCGGCCGTCTTGAGGGCGGCGAGTCGCTCGTCGAATCTGGCACGCACGATCGCTTCGAGCCACACCGACGCTCGGCGCGGCGGTCCTCGTCGAGGGGTAGTAACTCCTCGAGGACGCGGATCGCGCGAACGAGGCCGTCACCGTCGGTCGGGTGCGCCTCCAACCGATGTACGACGCGTTGCGTCATTGCCTCGGCCGCGAAGAGGACGAGTTCTCCCTGATCGGAGAAGTAGTACCGCAGTGATCCGGGGGAGACGCCGGCTTCGGCGGCGACGCTGCGTACCGTCGCCCCGTCCATTCCTGCTCGTTCGATGACGCGCCACACGGCGGCGACGATCTCCGCCCGGCGTGCGTCGTGGTCGACGATCTTCGGCATCGGTCTGTTCTAGCACGAGGAAATTTTTTTCACACAACTGTGTTGAAATCCTGTTACGGTACAGCTGTGTTAATTCAGCTGACCGGACTCGCGCTGGTGGACAGCATCGGCGTCGGGACTCTTGCGGTTCCGCTCTGGATGATGCTTCGGCCGTCGTTCCGGGCGCGTGTTGTTCTGCTGCATCTGGGCGTGTTGGGTCTGCTCTACCTCGGGGTCGGCATCGCAGTATGGGCGGCCACCGATGGCCTGAGCGTTGCTGTTCCTGGCGACGCTCAGGTTCGGCTGGCGGTCGGTGTTGTGGTTCTGATCATGGGCCTGCTCTGGGACCGTCGGCGGCGAGCCCCTAGCAGTACGTGGTGGACGCGGCCCCCAGGGAGTGTGCGCGGGGTGGTCCTGCTTGCCGTCGCTGTGGGCGCGGTGGAGGTGGCGACGATGCTGCCCTACTTCGCAGCGATCGACGTGGTCGGTGATGCCGGACTGGGGTGGGAGTTCTCGTCGCTGCTGCTCGCGGCGTACGTGCTCGTGACGCTCTCGCCTGCTCTTGTCCTGCTCGCCGCCAGAGTGTTTGCGCAGGAACGTGTTTCGTCGATCACGCCAACTCTGCTCCGGCGCGTGGATCGCTGGAGTGGGGACGTGTGGGCGACGGTGTTGCTCGTGGTGGGCGCGCTACTGGCCGCGAATGCGGCGATCGAATTGAACCTGGTCTGAATCGATGAGAGGAAACACGATGATTGCAAGAGATGCGCGCAGCATCGTCATGATTGTTGTCGGCGCTGTGCTGGCGCTGTTCTTCTGGGACCTTCAGGTCTTCTGGTTCCAGGGCGGCCCGATCGGCTGTGTTCTGGTTCTGCTCGCGATGGTGGACGTATGGGAATCGCGTCGCGGCAACCCCAAGAAGGGGCTGCTCGCGGAACTGCGCGACGACATCGTCGGCCGCAAGGATTCCGGCGATACATCCGAGCGTGACACTCGGTCGTGAGTGGCAATGCCGGTTCCCTATCGCCAGGACGGTACTGAATTCTCGGCCCAGGCGTGATAGACAAGCTGTTCGGCGATGCGGTATCGAGCGGAATGGTGGTGACCTGGTGACGAGCGGTGTCCACGCGGGGCTCACTACTCGCTCGACGCGGGGTGGTCTCACCGCTGCCGGTACCGCCGTGATGGTCCTGGGTCTGGTGGCTGGTTGGGTTGTCGTCTACGCGGTGAGCCTGATGGGTGCGCTGTGGCGCTTCCGGGAACCCGACGCACCGGCCCCGACGCTCTCGATGGGGGATCAGTTGGCCGATCTGGCTGTCGGTGCGGCGCAGGTGGCGGTGGGGGCCGTGGCAATCGCCGCCGTGTACTTCGCTCGACGTCGGAAGCTGCCTGCGGTGTGGCCGACCCGCAGTGGCACCGCGAGCGAGGCCGCGCTCACCTGGTGCGCCGCGATCGGTGCCGCGTCTGCTGCTCTGCTCGTGTTGTCTCGCTTGGACATCGTCCGCTTCAGCTTCTCGGTTCCGGCCTCGGTCGAATCCGATTGGCTCGCAGTGATTTCTGCTCTCGCCGTGGGTTTGCGCGAGGAGCCGATTCTGGTGGCGCTACCGGTGTTGCTGCTCGCGGGCCGGCTCCCGATCTGGGCGATCATGGCGTTGTCGGCCACGATGCGAGGCCTTCTCTACATGTACTTCGGCGGCGGCGGCTTTCTGTGGGCGCTGTGCTGGGGTGCCGCGGCGGTCTGGGTGTTCTACCGCTACCGGCGGCTGTGGGTGTTGATCGCCATCCATGGACTGGTGATGAACATTCAGGTGTTCGATCGCGTCATTCCGTCCGAGAATGCGGCGACCGTTCTGCAGTGGGTCAACATTCTGATCCTGTTCTCGGCGCTGCTGTGGTGGATCACCCCGCGTGCCTGGATGCGTTTCTGCCCAACACGGTGGCCGTTCGGTACGGCGATGCGACCGTCGCGACGACTCCGATGGTGGCCGAGGTGGTACTGAACCCCGAGAAGCTCGATCCCGACGAAGCCAGACGAGAACCTCCGGTCAAGCCCTGACCATGCGGGCTTCGTGGCACTCCCAGATCGGGTCGAACTTCTCGGTGCCGTCCAGCTCGAACCGATGCTTCCGGTAGAACGCCACCGCGCGATCGTTGGCTGCTGCCACCCACAGGTATGTGGGTGCCTCCGGGTCGATCACGGCGGTCATGAGTTCTGTCGCGACGCCGGTGCCGTGGTGCTCGGGCACGACGTTGAGTGACCACAGTTCGGTCGACGCCGGCGGATTGTCGTCGCGCGGTGCTCCGCCGGTGGCGAAACCGACGATGCGTGAATCGATGGTGTCGACGGCGCACCGGTCCGCACGCCGCGGCTCGACTGCTCGTCGCGGCGGGCGATGATCTGCTCCCATCGTTCGATGCGGTCGCGAGGGCGTATCGCATCGAGCTTGGCGCTGTTCATCATTCCCGCGTACGTCGCCTTCCAGATCGCCACGTGGGCTGCACCGAGCTGTTCTTCGTCGCCCGGGCGGATGTCGCGGATCGTGTAAGCGGCCACGGTTGTAGTTATACCGACACGACTCGAATTGGTCGTCGGAGTTTCTTGTCGTACCCCTCTCGTAGTATCGAATACATGTTCGATACTGGTGGGTGGGGGGTGGCGGAGACGCCGCCTGTCGATGACTGCATTGCGGGGTTTCTCGACGTCATCGCGCTCAACCGTGTCAACGAGAACCTTGCTCGGGCGGGCACCGTGCTCGCGTACTGCGACGTGCTCGAGATGCGCCTCGAGGCAGCCGAAGCCGTCGGTGGAGATCCGGGCGAGACCGTTCGCGGTGCCCTGTGCGATCTGGCCGTGACGATGACCGGAACGCGTCGCGATGCGTCCGTTGTGCACGATGTCGCGGAGCGTCTGCATCGAATGCCGTTGACGGCCTTGCGTTTCGTGACCGGCAGCTTCGACTGGTCGACAGTTGTCACGATCACCTCGGTGCTCCATCGCGCCAGTGACGAGGCGATTACGGCAATCGAGTACGAGGTCTGTGCCGCGGGTGGCCGGATGCGTCCGCAGGCCTTGCGCAACCGGATCTGGCGACTGTGGATGAAAGCCGATCCGGTCGGTGCCGCAGCTGCCCGCGAGACCGCGAAGTCCGAGGAGGTCGGTGTGCGGATCGACCGCACCGGTCCGGGTGGGATCGCGTCGCTCATTGCGAAGATCACCGATCTCGAAGCAGCGGAAGCGGATGCCCTCATCGTCGAGATCGTCGGGACGGTCTGCAAGCGCGACCCACGATCGACAGGGACGCTGCGGGCAGCGGGTCTGATGGCGTTGCTGCACGGCGAGCATTCACTCGCGTGCCAATGCGATCGCGGCGACGACTGCCCGGTGGCCGGCGCTGCCGACGATATTCCTCCTCGGCGCGGGCATCTCCTCCAGATCGTGGTGGCGGTGGAGACGCTGCTGGGGCTGTCCTCGGAGCCCGCGACCCTCGCCGACGGCACGCCCATCGACCCCGAAGTGGCGCGCATCGTTGCCACCGACGCGAAGTGGCAGGCGCTGCTGACCGAGCTGGTCGAGATGCTGAAGCCCGAACAGAGAAACACGGGCGAAGACGGATCGAATGTTGATGGCCCGGACGATGGCGGCCGGGATAGCGGTGGCACCGATGACGGCGGTCCAGGCGATGTTGGCCCCGATGACGATGGTCCAGACGATGGTGGCCCGGACGATGGTGGTCCAGACGGTCGTGGTCCGGACAGTGGCGGCAGCACGTGCGGCCCCGACGGACCGGCCCCGGAACGCCCCGATGGTGGTTCGGACTCCGGCCGCGGGCGGTCGAACGGTGATCCCGGCTCCGGCCCCGGCCGGTGCCGACCACCCGCAGTGGCGA